>CAZPIB010000009.1:12656-22128 GCA_964586815.1 uncultured Candidatus Peribacteria bacterium
AAAGTATCCATAATGGATACTTTTTAATTTAAATTTTCTAAGTTTAATCTAGTAAATAACTCACTTATTTCTCATCTAGATAAATGTCTATATTCTCAATATTTCATATATCAAAGCTCAATATTTTCTATTCTAACTCTTTTTAATTTTTTAACTCTAGAATTAACTTGTTCAACCATTCTTCTTATTTGTCTATTTTTTCATTCTGTAAGAATAATGCTAAACTTCCCTGCCGAGAGTCTTTTAATAGTAGCTGGCTTTGTTATAGAATCTAAAATAACTAATCAATCTCTCATTTTATCTAAAGACTCATCACTGATAGCTCAAAAAGTCTCAACTATATATTCTTTTTCATGTTCATATCTAGGATGAATAAGATAATTTGTAAGTCTTCAATCATTAGTTAAAATAATTAAGCCAGTAGTTTCTTTATCAAGCCTTCCTATTGGGAAAACTCTCTCAGGAATGTCTACAATGTCTATAATATTTTGGTCTCAAAATTCAGCACAAGTGGTTACTATACCTCTTGGTTTATTGATTTTATAGTAGACAAGATTTTTTTGATCTTCAATTATTTTATCTAACATTTCAATTTTGTCTACTTTGATGTCTACTACTTGTCCAATATGAGCAAGCTCCCCATTTACCTTTACAAGTCCTTCTTCTATATATTTCTCAGCTTTTCTTCTTGAACAGATTCAAGACTTGCTCATATATTTTTGTAATCTCATTTTTTCTTCCATATTTTTATATTAATTTTTAATAATTCTAACTTCATTTATTAATTTTATATCAAACTTTTTTTTAACTTTTTTTTGAGCAAGCTCTAATAATTCTATTAAATCACTATAGTTAGCAGTTCAATCACTCATTAAAAAATTTGAATGTTTTTCTGAAAAATAAGCTCATCATATTATATATCACTTTAATCAAACTTTCTCTATTAAGTATCAAGCACTTAACTCTCTATTTGGATTTTTAAAAAAACTTCAACAAGTATTACCAGAAGGTTGTTTATTTTTTCTAAAATCAATATTATCTACCTCTGAATGATATTTTTCTATCTTAGTAGACAAATCAAAGACAGTGTCTACTAAAAAGTACTTACTTCAATTTTGTTTTAAAACAGATGTTCTATATTTAAATTTCATATCTTTTTTAGAAAATATTTCTATTTTTCAAGTAGACATATTATATATATTTGCTTCCTTGAAATTATTTTCTGTTTCTAATCAAAAACAACCTGCATTTCAATAAACTGCTCAACCTATACTTCATGGTAATTCAATAAATCTATGCCATAAATCTTGATTAAAACTCTTTTCTAAACTTTTAGCAATATCTGAAATTAACTCATTAGAATGAGCCTTTAATATTTTTGTATTTTTATTATAACTCCATCAGCTCAAATTATTTTTAATAACTATTCCTTCAAAAACATCAAAAGCAAAAAGCATATTTGTTCAAGCCCCAACAAATAATATTTTAAGATTTTCTTTATCAGAAAAATCATTAATTTCTTTTAACTTCAAAACATCATCTTTGCAATTAATTTCATAATAAAATTTAGTAAAAGCTTTTGTTTTAAAATTTGAAAGGGAAGTGATGTCTTTATTTTTTTGTAGAATTTTCATTATATTTACCTAAATATTTTAAAATAGCTTGTCCAGTATAAGACTTTTTACAATTTTTAATATCTTCAATACTTCAAGTTATCATAATTTCTCAACCTGCATCTCATCCTTCTGGTCAGATATCTATAATATGATCAGCATTAATTATTACATCCATATTGTGTTCAATAACTAAAACAGAATTTCATTTGTCTACTAATGAGTGTAGAATTGTCAACAATCTGTCTACATCTTGAAAATGAAGACCAGTAGTAGGCTCATCAAGTATATAGAATGTTTTTCAAGTAGATCTTTTAGATAACTCAGTAGATAATTTTATTCTTTGAGCTTCTCATCAAGATAGAGTAATAGAACTTTGTCATAGTTTAATATATCAAAGTCAGACTTTTATAAGTGTATTTAAAACTTTTTTTATTTTTGAATGGTTTACAAAAAATTCTTGTGCTTCAATAACTGTCATATTAAGAATATCTGATATAGTTTTTCATTTGTATTTTATTTGCATTGTATCTCTATTATATCTTGATCCGAAACAAGTTTCACATTCTATATAAACAGGTGGTAAAAAATGCATTTCTATTTTTTTCACTCAATCTCAATCACATCAATCACATCTTCAAGATTTTGTATTAAAAGAAAATTGTCATGTTTTATATCATCTAATTTGTGACTCTTCAACTAATGCAAAAACTTCTCTAATTGGAGTAAAAACTCAAGTATAAGTTGCTGGATTAGATCTAGGAGTTTTTCAAATAGGGGATTGATCAATTATAACTACCTTATCAAGGTGATTTAATCAAGTAATTTTATCTACTTGACCAACTTTTCTTTTAGCTCTATTCAGCTTATTTGCTAAATAGTTAGATAAAACATCATTTACTAAACTTGATTTTCAAGAACCAGATACTCAAGTAATAACTGTTAAATTAACAAGAGGAATAGTAATATTAATACTTTTTAGATTATTTTCTTTAGCTCAAAAAATTCTTAAAACTTTTCAATTTTGGTCTAAATCTTTAAATTTTGGTCTAAATCATCTTTTTACAATAACCTGTCTACTATGTGTCAAATATGGTCAAGTAATGGAATTTGGGTTTTTTATTATTTCATCTAAAGTTCACTCAGCTATTATGTTTCATCAATCTCTTCAAGCTTTTGGTCAAATATCTATAATATAATCACTTTCTCTCATAATATCCTCATCATGTTCAACAATTATAAGAGTATTTCAAATATCTCTAAGTGCTTTTAAATTACTAATAAGCATATCATTATCTCTAGGATGAAGACCAATAGATGGTTCATCAAGTATATAAATAATACCTTCTAATTTTGTTCAAATTTGAGTAGCAAGTCTAATTCTTTGAGCCTCTCAACCAGATAAAGTTCAAGATTTTCTTGAAATAGTCATATAACTAAGTCAAACTCAATTTAAAAAACTTAGTCTTTCTATAGAATTTTTTAATACTTTTTTTGTTATTTTTTCTTGAGATTTTGATAACTTCAAAGTAGACAAAAATTTAACTGCCTTGTCTACTGATAAATCAGCTAATTGCCCTATATTTAAGCCATTTATTTTTACAGCTAAACTTTCTAACTTAAGTCTATGTCAATCACATTGTGGACAAGTTATATCTAAAATATAATCATCATAATGTCATTTTTCAGTTCATCATTCAAAATACCTTCTTTCTAAAGTATTTACAACTCATTCAAAATTTGAATTATATATTTTTTTTTCTCAATATTCATTTTCAAAATCTACACTATATTTTTTTGTTCAGGTTCAATGTAGTATTAAATTTTTTTGTTTTTGTGGTAATAAACTCCAATTTTTATTTAATTCTATTTTATTATATTTTGCAATTTCTTTTAAAAGAGCAAAAAAATAATTTCCTCCAAATCAAGGAGCAATTACTGCTCATTCTAAAAGAGTATGTCTAGGATTAATTATTTTTTCTTCTAAAAAAACTTTTTTTACTCAAAGTCAATGACAATTTTCACAAGCTCAAGAATGACTATTAAATGTAAAACTTGAAACAGTTAATTGTTCTGGGATATGAGTACACTTAGAGCAAATAAAAATATTTGAAAATCTTTTTTTTTCTCAAGTTACCATTTCTATAATTATAATTCAATTTCAAATTTGAAGTGCTAAATTTAAGGAATCTTTTAATCTTTTAATATCTGAAGAATTTGAATCTGAGTAATCTTTTATTACAAGCCTATCTATAATTATATCTATATTTTCTATGTTAATTTCTGCTATTTTATCAGTAAATTCATTATTTACAGTAAAATTTTGTTCATTAATAGAAAATCTTATAAATCACAAAGAAAGTACTTCATTTTTTATTTCATCAAATAATTCTTTAGTTAATTTTCAAGTTTTATAATTTCTAAAGCTTGAAATTTTTAATGGAGAGTTTATTGTAAATTTTGTGTCTACTTTAATAGTAGACAGATAATCTATTATGTCTACTATGCTATCTTTTTTTACTTTAGTTCAGCACTTAATACATTGTCTACTTCAAACATTTAAATATAGTAATTTATAATAATCATAAATTTCAGTAATTGTTCAAACAGTTGATCTAGGATTTTTGTTAGTTGTTTTTTGATCAATTGAAATAGTAGGGGAAAGACCTTTTATCTCATCAACTACTGCTTCTTCTTTTGCTCATCAAATAAACATTCTAGCATAACTCGATAAACTTTCTAGATATTTTTGTTGTCAAACTGTATAAATAGTATTAAAAGCTAGAGAGGATTTTCCAGAACCAGAAACTCAAGTTATAACTGTAATCTTATTTTTTGGGATTTTTACATCAATATTTTTCAGATTATGTGTTTTTGCTCAATATACTTCTAAAAAATCAGACATAAAATATATTTTATATTAATAAAAATTATTATATATAAAAAAAGTATATATTCAATATTCAATATATGCTTTTTTATTAGATAAATGAATTAATTATGGATTACAATATCTACATTCTCAAGGATCTGCAAACTTACCATATTTTTTAATATTATTTTTTCTTTTGTAATTACATTTTTTACATATATATATTTCATATATTGGTATATCTGTTGGATTATTACATGATTTACATAATAGTCATTTTTTGATATTTGTAATAATAAAACCAGGAAATTTGCATTTTGGACAAGTACTTTCTATGTTTTTTATAAGATCAAGAGTAGCTAATTTAATTGCTTTCATGCGGGTAGGGTTTTTATGAGCCCTCATATCTGTTTCTATATATATTTTTGATATAAAAGGTATTTTAAATAGTTTTTTAACTACTTTTATTAAATCTATTTTTGTATTTATATTTTTAAATAAAAAAAATTTAGATTTTTTTCTTCTACTAACTATTACTCAATGTTCTGGAAATCAACAATTTTTTATAAAATCTACTGCTTCATCAATACTATAAATGTATTTACCATTCATATTAGTATCTGAACTCTGGTAGAGTCATCTTATTTCAAGATTATTTTTTATATCTACTAATAAAATTAATTCTAAATTAGACTGAATAAATGGTATATTTTTATCAAAACCAAAACTACCTTCACTTGATATTACTAAATCATAATCATGCTTTTTAATAGCTGCATTAATTTTTGCTCTAGCAGAATCAAGCATATCTCAGGTTCTAGAAATATTTCATGAAAAAGTTCAAAATTTATCTGTATTAAAATTTTTAACTACAATACACTTAACATCTAAATATTTTTCAAGAATTGGTTTTATAACTTCTTCTTTTTTATGCATTGTTACTATTAGTAATTTACGATTTTTAAAAAATTTATTCATAAAGATTTTTAATAATTAAATTAATCAGATGCAACTGCAATAATAATTATTTTTTTTGGATTATATTTCTTTAAAATTTTAGAAATCTCATTTACTGTTGATCCAGTAGAAATAACATCATCTATTAATATAATTATTTTTTTGTCTATAATGTCTACCTTGTTTTTATTTATTTTAAAGGCTTTTAGTAAATTGGTCATTCTATTTTGTCTACTTAACTTTGATTGTTGTCTAGTATTTTTATTTTTTAAAATTAAATTTTTTTCAAATCTAAATCATAAATTTAAAGAAATATATTCTGCTAAAAGTTCACTATGATTATATCCTCTCATTAATTTTCTAAAAAAACTCATTGGTGTAGAAATAACTACAAAATCTTTCTGTTTAAACTCCTTTAATTCTTTTCACATATACTTTATCATTTTTTCTATCAAAAGTTCTCATAAGTCTTCAGAAATATCTCTTCTATAATAAAATTTAAAGTCTTTAATGAGTTTTTTTATTATTTTTATTTTATAATGAGTTAAAATTATTGTTTTATTATAAAAAATTTTAGTTTTACATTTTTTATGAACCTCAAAGTTTTTAGAATATTTTTTACATCTATAACAAATTTCATCAAAATAATAATGCTTTTCAATTTTTTCAAAACAATCTGTACATAAAAAATATCATTCAATATTACAAGAGTAGCACTTTTTTGGTGCTATAATATCTTTTATAAATTTAAACATAATTTTATTTTAATTCTTTCAAAATACTACTAATACTATCAACTCCAAATCCTGTCATTCACTTATTTGCAAGTCAATAAGCTTCATATGAATTTAGTCCTGTTCAGGCTATATCAAGATGAATATAGTCTTCATTATTCATTAAAAAGTTTGAAATAAATGCTGCTCACATAGTTGAGCCTGCATAAACTCAAGAATTTAGATTTTGAAAATCTGCAATTTCTGATTTTGTTTTTTCAATAAAATAATTATCATATGGAAGTTTATTATATTTTTCAAAATTCTTATCTGAATATTTCAAAAATTTATTGATTAATTTATTATCAGATCACATAATTCATGCATATCTAAATCAAAGTGCAAACATACAAGCTCAAGTTAATGTAGCAATAGTTATTATTTTATCTAATTTATAATTTTTTGAAATATAACTAACTCAATCAGCTAAAACAAGTCTTCATTCAGCATCTGTATGGATAATATCAACTGTTTTTCAAGAATATGATTTAATAATATCACTTGGCTTATAAGATTCACTTGAAATATGATTTTCAGCTAAAACAAGACATGCAACAATATTTACTTTTAACTTTTTTGAATCAAGTTCTTTCATTATAGAAAATACATTAGCAGCACCACACATATCTCCTTTCATTTCATACATAGAATTTCAAGATTTTACCTGAATTCATCCAGTATCAAAAGTTACTCATTTTCCAACTAGTCAAATAGTTGGAAGCTTTTTATCTATAATTTTTTCTAAAATAACAACTCTAGGTTTATGGATTGATCATTTTCAAACTGCCTCAATTAGTCATAAGTTTAATTTTTGAATTTTTTTATAATCAAGTATTTTTACTTTTATATTTTTAAATTTTGTTTTCTTTACTATTTGTGTAAAACTCTCAGGAAAAAGCTCATTTGCCGGCATTGTTCCTAAATCTCTTGCAAAAATAATATTTTCAAGAGTTTTATATCTATCAAAAATCTTATTTTCTAATTCTATAAAAATTTCTTTTTTTGTAAATTTTATAGTTTTTTTAGCTAATTTTATAGTTTGTTTTTTTCAATTTTCTTTTGTAAATAAAATAGTAATTTTATCATCTTTTTTTGAATCTTTATCTGTTTTATATTCTGTATATTTATATCTTGCTAAAATACACATATCAAGCATTTGTATTAAATTAATATCATCATTTGAACAAATTGTTAATTTATTTTCTTTTATTTTTCTAAAAATATCTGAGGCAAATTCTATTAAAGTTTGTTTAGAATTATCTAAATAAAAAATAATTATTAACTTTTCAAAGTTATTTTCTCACAAAAAAAATTCTAAACTAGAATTTTTTCTATTTTTAAAAATTTTTTCTATTTTTTCTAATATATTTTTATTTTTATCTAATCATTCTAAATCGAATTTGTCTAAAATTTTTATATCTGATTTTTTTTCAATTAAATATATTAAGTTATTTTTTGTTATTTTATTTATATTTTGTTCTAATTTTATCATATTTTTTTATATTTTTTTATATTTTTAAGTTATACTTTTATATTTTTAAGTTGAACTTTTAAGTTTTTTTAATCTAAAATAACTTAAAAAAACATAAATTGATTCAATAAAAAATATAACTCATAAAGTAAATAAATCAATATTAAATACTATTAAATAAAAAATTATTCATGTAATATTTATAATATATGAAAATATATGAAAAAAATAATAATCAAATTTATATTTAAAATCATAAAAATATGTCAATATAATTGCTTCTAAAGAAATTATTAAAGTTAAAATAAGAAATATTATTCAATCATCAATATTATAAAATATAATATAATAAAAATAATATATTAAAAATACAAAAATTAAATTTGAAAAGAAAAATGAAATATAATTCTGAAATTTATTATGAGTAATAAAATAAAAAACTGAAAAATATATTAAAATACTTAATATAAAAATATTTATTCAATACTGTATAATAAAATAAAATCCAACAATTGAAGAAATATAAGCAAAAATAAAACTTATTTTTCTAATTACAGTTATATTATTTTTGAAAAACTTTATTTTAACAAAAACAAAGTAAGATAAAATACTTATTAAAGTAGCTACAAAAATCAAAATTCAAGAAATATTATAATTTCAAATATAATTATTTAGTATAAAAAATATCAAAAAACTCAAAAAACTAAATACAAAAACAAAAAAGTATGAAAGTAAGGAACTATCAAGTTTACTATACTTTAATATTTTTGAATCATTATAAAAAACAATCATAAAAGTAAGTAAAATAAATAAAGAATTAGTAAATTCTAAAATAGAAAAAATATAAATTCAATAATAAAAATTATAAAAATAAAATATTAAATAATAAATTGAAAATAATATAACATTTATTTTTATAAAATCTCTAAAAAGAAAAAACTTATTACAAACAAAAAATAATAACAATACTATTATATTTAATATAAATATAATTTTTGAAAAATCTGTTTGACCTAAACTTATATAAATAAAATAAATTCATAAATAAGTCAAAATGAATCAAATATAATAGAGATAATCTTTAAAAAATTTTAATAAAAATTCTATAATATTTTTTATAGTTATATTTTTTTTAAAAATATTTTTTTTTAAATTTAAATTCTCAAATTCATCTAAATTTTCTTTATTTTGTTTTTTTAAAGAAAAATCAGAAAAATATAAATAAAATAAAATTCATATGATAATAAAAAAAATTGATTCTATTATTATATTTCAACTTAAACTATCAAAATAAACTGTATTAGAAAAATTATATCAAAAAAAACTTTTACTATTTGTTATTAAATAAAAAAAATAAAATACAAATGAAAAAATAATAGATACTAAAAATATAATAATATTCATAATATTTGAGCTATAAAAAATTAAAGATTTTTATTAAAAATATAAATTTTTTTAAATCTAAATAAGTATATTTAGTTACTTATAATTATTTTTATAATACAAAAAAAACTAGTTTTTGCAAAAACTAGTTTTTTAATATAATTTTCAAAGTTAAAATATTAGCTTTTTAAAAATTAATAATTCCAAAATTAAATATAAAAAATATAAATATAAGATTAAAAATTAAAGAATATATTCCTCTACTAAAATATATAGCAAAATATATAAATATAAATATAATTAAATAAAATATTCAATTATAATTTAAATTTATTTCAAGTCATGGAAATATTTCAAAATAATTTATATTTAGTATTTCGAAATAAGATTAAAAAAAAATTTA
>CAZPIB010000010.1:0-21001 GCA_964586815.1 uncultured Candidatus Peribacteria bacterium
TACATATCATTTTTTTCAATCTATTTCTCAATAAATATAATCTTCTCAATTTATTACTATTTTATCAAGTACAATTAATCCAATTTCTCATATAAATATTATATTCATTTTAGCTTTTAATCAATCTATAATATTGTAAACAGGAAAATTTTTATTAAATTGTGCAAACTCACAATTACTAAATCATTTTAATTTAGAAATATATCTTTTTCATATTTCACTTAATATATTATCTTCTAGTAATTCTTCTAATATATCTTTTTGTTCATCAGATAAATTTTGTTTATCTTGTATTGTATCAATAATTTCATTAAATACTTCAACATCATATTTTTGTAAATTGCCTACAACCTTTAAAAATCATTTTTTAAAAGTTTTAGAATAAATAACTTCATCTATTGTTTTACAAACTTCATCTCCTTCTATTTTATATAAATTTTCAGCTTCCATAAATAATATATTAGTTTTTAAAATTAATTTCTAACATATTAAAGATTATTAGAAAAAAGTCAAGTTTTTAGGGCTCTTTTTGTTCTACCGTAGAAAAATCACTAAAAAACACTTAAATAATCTAGTAAACTAAACAAAAAAAAGTATAATTCATATGAAATTATACTTTTTTAATAAAATTCAAAAAATGCGCTGTGAAACAAGTACTCTTGGGGTGGAAGTTACAGAAATAGATTATGAAATTTTTAGTTTACCTAAAAAAGAAGTGAAAATTTTAGATAAATATATGTTTAAAGATAAACAATTAAGATTAAAAATAAGATGAAAAGTAATAAATCATAAATGCCCTAAATGTGGCACAAAAAGTATGCGCCCTGAAAGAAGTGCCCTTGGGGTAAAAATGATATGAAACTGTTTTAGTTAATCATATGTTTTTGAGTAATTATATGACTGTTCAACTTGAAATTTAGAAAAGAAGATTTTTTTGTCGCGATTGTGAAAATAATAAATGATGAAAAGATCAATTTTGAAATGAAATAAAATGATCTACTTTTTACCCTCAAGGGGCACCTAGTCTGAAGTTTTTAGCTTTGTAGACTATAAATTTAGCTATTCAAATGTATTTAAAACTTTCATCTTAAGAGAATGGGAATTTAGTTCAATTAGTGAACTATCAAGAAAATTTAAAGTTTGCCAAAGTAAAATATATACTGTAATAAATGCGCTGTGAACAAAGTGAGGAAGTACTCTTGGGTGAGACTACTATTGAAGAATTGGAAGTTGAAAAAATAGAATATATGCTTTCTTTACCTGAAATTCAAATTTGAATAGATGAATTTTCTTTTTCTTGAAGAGATTATTTAGTTCAAATAAATGACTTAAAAAGTAAAAAAATAATTTGAATTTTAAAAGCAAAAGATAATAAATTACTTGAATCTTGGCTAAATAGTCTTCCAATTGAAGTAATTAATAAAATATCTTGAATTTGAAGTGACATGCGCCCCGAAGGAAGTGCCCTTGGGGTGTGGATTTAATTGAAAAATTAATTTCTGATTTTAAATCTAGTATTCAGTACAAAATTAAAGCTTGTTGAAAAACTTTAGAAAAATGCGCTGTGAACGAAGTGAGGAAGTACTCTTGGGGTGGAAAGATGAGATTAAAAATTTTTTTGATATGTAACTTTCAAAGTTAAAATGTCACCTTTTTACAAAGTAGAAATGTCACCCCTAAAATGATATAATAATTAAGAATTACTTAATTATTAATAAAAAAATATATGACTAACTACTACAAAATGAGTAAAAAGGACTTACAAACAAAAGAAATACTAGATAAAGTATTAAATAGAGAAATAACAAATAATAAAGCCTGAGAGCTACTATGATTAACAAAAAGACAAATAATAAGAAAAAAGAAAAGATATAAAGAAGGGTGAATAATATGACTGTTGCACAAAGCTAGATGAAAACCTTCAAATAATAAAAAAGATAAATCTAAATACTCAGAAATACTAAAATTAAGAAAAGAAAAATATAGTGACTATAACATAATTCATTTCAGAGAAAAACTTTTAGAAAAGCATAAAATCAAAATTAGTTATTGAACTTTAAGAAATGAATTATTAAATAATAATCTTGTTAAATATAAAAAAAGAAAAATTTAGAAACAATATACAAAAAGAGAGAGATGTGCTAATTATTGAGAAATCAATCAATTTAATCATTCTAAATCATTAGAACTTCTTTTAATATTTATATTATTTTTCTAATAAATCATCTACATTTAAAGCTACTTCATCTATAACTTTTCTCGTATCAATACCTGCTTTAGATAATGCTTCATCTGATTTTTCAGCTAATTTTTTAAATTTTGAAACTGTATTTTCTGCAGTTCCTCATTCTCTAAATCATTGCTTATCAAGTCATTCAGCTAAAATGACTTTTTTTATTTTTATACCAGTAGGAATAACATCTAATTTTTCAAAATAACTACTATCATATCATCATACTCAATCCAATTCTTCTTTCATAAAATCTCATACTAAATAAGTTTTTCAATCTTTTCATTCAACTATATATGGTATTTTTATTCTACAACTAGCTCCATCTATAACATCTGCTAAAATTATTTCTCATTTAGAGTTTTGTCAAAATTCTACTTTTCCATCAAACACATCTAATCAAACTTCAGAATAAAGTTCCTTTATTCATTCTCAAGCTTCTTTTGTCTTTTTTAAAAGTTC
The DNA here is from genome assembly GCA_964586815.1 of uncultured Candidatus Peribacteria bacterium. Lineage (GTDB taxonomy): Bacteria > Patescibacteriota > Gracilibacteria > BD1-5 > UBA6164 > CAWUJK01. The sequence continues at coordinate 2,693 of CAZPIB010000010.1, forward strand.
AAGTGCAGATGATTTAATATTAAAAGATTCTATTTCAAAATCTTTCTTAGAAATTGTTTTATCAGTTCAAGCCTCATAAGCTTTTTCATATTTTAATCTTTTTCAAGTTTTTGGATTTAGTAATACTAATTTAAAATCATCATCTAAAACTGGTCTATTATTATCTCATAACAAAATCATAGGATCAGCTATTCTCTTTCATTTTTTAGTTATTACATCATTTTTGTAATACAATTCAATTACTGGCTTATCTAATATAGTTCCATCTTCTATTGCTTCATCTGCTTTAATAGCTTGTTCTCTATCTATAAATGAACCTGTTGCTACAAAACGAAATACACATTCAACTGGCACCATATCACATTTTTCAACCAAAATCTCACTATTAGATAATCTTTCTTTAAAATGTGTTTTTATTCATTTATTATTTAAATACTCAAATACATTTGAAGTAATAGTTGTTGAGTAGTCGGCTACTCACTCTGCAGTTTCTATTCGAACTCAATCTCAAGCTGAAACATTATTATTATTAGTCATAATAACTAATTCTTTTTTTCATTTAACTTTGTTAATATCTTTCGTTTTTCAAAATATAATTACTTTTCCTTTTTTGTATAAATCTGGTTCTATTGTATTAAGTGACATATATTACTATGTTAATAAAATAATAAATATATTGTATACAAATATAGCTTATTGTCAAAATAAAAATCTCCCACTGTTTTCTTAAAAATATTAAATTAATAAAATTTAGATACTCATCACCATGTACCAAACCACATATTTCACTTAGAATCTTGAGTTATTGAGTTTACAGAATTATTATATAATATATTACTAGTATTGCATGAAGTATAAGTTTTCTACACAACCTACCACTTTAGTACACTTTCAAATAATCCTCAAATTCAAAAAAATTAATAATTTTAATTCACTTATAATTAAAATCTTTTTCTTTATCAAAATATATCAAAAATTTATTTTGAATATTTGATTTTTGTAAAAGTTTAATTTCTCTATCTACATTATCATATGTTAATATATAACATACTTGTATAGCTAAATTATTATCCTCAACTATGAAATCTATTTCTCAAAAATGATTTTTTAAATATTTTACTTCTCAGAATTTATTAATTAAATATAAGTAAATTACATTCTCAAATCTTTGTCAAAAATTATTTTTATTTATTAAATTAGTAAATCAAACATCATATAGATAAAATTTTTTTCAAGTTTTTTTATATTTATCATTTATTTCTGATATAAAAAATATTTCTTTAAAATACTCTAAATAATTATATAAACTTTGAATTCATAATTTTATATTTTGTGATTTTAATTCATTAAAAACTTTAGAAATACTGAACTCTTTTGTATTAGTTAAAACAATTTTTTTAAATAAATATTTTAAAACATATTCATTCTCAACTCAATATCTTTCTAATAAATCTTTATATAAAACAATTTCAAAATAAGTCTTTATTAACTCTAGTTTAATATTTTCATTATCAATTAAAGCTATTTCTGGATAGGCTCAAAATTTCAGATACTCTGTAAAAAGCTTCTTTAAACTTCATATTTCTTTTGAAGTATATTTTTTTAGATTTTCAATATTTTTAAAATATAAAAATTCGCAGAAGCTTAATGGAAAAATTTTTATATCATAAGTTCTTCATCTAAACTCCGTTGATAATTCACTTGATAGTAGTTTTGAATTACTTCAACTTAAGAAAATTTTATAATTTTTATTAAATAAATATAAAACTATTTTTGAGAAATTTGGTAATTCTTGTATTTCATCAAAGATGAAAAAAGGCTTTTTATCAGGATATAATTCATAAAAACTTTCAAGAAGTTTTTTTATATCAAAATCATTATTCAAAAAAGCAGAAAAATCTATAAAAATAATATTTTCTAATTCTATATTTCCTTGTTCTATAAGTTTTTCTAAAATATAAAACATAAAATATGTCTTTCAAGCTCTTCTAGGTCAAATAAAAGTTATTATTTTATTTAATTGTAAAATTTCAAAAGGAAATTGTATATCTCTTTTTTTAGGTTTTTTAGTTAAAAAATCCTCTTGAAAATCTTTTATTAATTCTTTATACATTTTTACTACAATAAAAAAAATAAACTATTTTTCTTATTATATAAGAAAGTATATAAAAAAGCAAATATATTTTTTTAAAAAATTTGCTTTCATAAGCATTATTTATATAATTCATAAGCTTATAAAAAATAAGATTATGGTGCCTGTAGTTCAGTTGGTTAGAATGCCGGGTTGTGATTCCGGAGGTCGAGGGTTCGATCCCCTTCAGGCACCCCATTTTTAGAAGTTTGTAAGTAGAAAATTTTTAATTACTTTAAATTTTTTACTAGATAGATTTTTAAAAAATAAATAAAAATTAAAATAACTTTTTTCAAATTAAGCCTTGTAAAAAATGAAAATATTTATTTTTATCTATTTTTTTAGTATTTTATATTATTAATTATATAAGTTGTATGACAACTGATAAAGATTTAGCTCTGTTTCAAGAGCTGTTTGAAAAATCTCCAGAAATAAAATATCCAAAAATTGGGGAGGTTATTTCTGGAAAAATTGAAAAAATTGAAAAGAAAAATATTTTAGTAAATGTTAATAACCAATTTTCTGGTCTAGTAATATCTAAAGAGTTAGGTAATACTGTTGATTTAGAAGAACTTGAAGCTGGTCAAGGGATTGATGTAATGGTTTTAGGTGATTCAGTTGAAAAAGGTTTATTAATTCTTTCATTAAAAAGAGCTAATCAAATTAAATCTCTTAGTAATTTAGCAAAATATTTTGAAGGTGGTGATATTATTTCCGTTAAACCAACTGAGGCAAATAAATGAGGTCTACTTGTAGATATTGATGGTCTAAAATGATTTATTCCTGTTTCTCAATTAACTCCATTGCATTATCCTAGAGTTGAATGAGCTAATGCAGAGAAAATCCTAGAACATTTAAATGGTTTAATTTGAGAAGATTTCAAAGTTAAAGTAATAAATGTTGATGAGGATGGTAAAAAAATTATATTCTCTGAAAAAGCTGCTATTGAAGGTGATAGAGCTAAAGCATTAAAATCTTTAAAAGAATGAAATATTGTTGAATGAATTGTTTCAGGAATACTATCTTATGGTTTATTTGTTACTTTTGATGGTTTAGAAGGTTTAGTTCATGTTTCTGAAATTGATTGGGGTCATGTTACAGATCCATCTAAATTTGCAAAAGTTGGTATGAAAGTAAAAGTTAAAGTAATTGGTCTTGATAGTGATAAAATTTCTCTATCTATAAAAAGACTTAAAGAAAATCCTTGGGATATATTGGCAAGAGAAAATAAAGTAAATGATATTATCTCTGCTCCTATTTCTAGAATTTCACAATTTGGTGCATTTATTGAATTAAGTGGTGGTATTCAAGGTCTTATTCATTTATCTGAAATTTCTCACTGAGTTGTTAAAGATATTAGAGAACATGTTAAAGTTGGAGAAGAAGTTAAAGCAAAAATTATTAATTTTGATCCAAAAAAGAAAAGAATTGGATTATCTTTAAAAGCTCTTAAAAAAGCTCCAGTTAAAAAAGCTCCAGTTAAAAAAGAAGAAACTAAAGAAAATAAAAAAATAGAAAACAAAAAAGAAGAAACTAAAGAAAATAAAAAAGAAAAAACTAATAAAATAGAAAAAAAGACTTCAGTAAAAAAAGAAGAAACTAAATAATTAATTTAAAATATTTTTGGGAAGTCTTAGACACAAAGGTATTTATTTAAAGATTTTTACTTAAAATCTTGCTTATATATTAAAAAAAATTAAAAATGGATAAAAAAATATTAAATTCAATGTTTGAAAATTTATTACATATTGGTAATAAAACTAATTACTGGAGTCCAAAAATGAAAAATTATATATATGGTTCTGTAAATGGTATACATGTATTTAATTTAATAAAAACTGCTAGACAACTAGAAGAAACAAAAGATGCTATTAAAAAAGCTACACTTGAAGGAAAAAAAATTCTTTTTGTTGCTACTAAGCTTCAAGCTAGAGATGCTTTCTCAAAATTAGCAATTGATACTGGTAACTTTTATGTTACTGAAAAATGGGTTCCTGGACTTTTAACTAATTTTAAAACAATTAGAAAAAGAATATCAACTTATCTAAAACTATTAAAAGATTCTGAAAATGGTACTTTTGATATTTTAACAAAAAAAGAAAAAGCTGCTAAAATGCTTGAACTTGAAAAGTTAGATAAAGCTTTTAAATGATTAAAAGAAATTAAAAAAGTACCTGATGTAGTTTTTGTTATTGATGGAGCTTTTGAATCTCAAGCTTTAAGAGAAGCTAATTCTTTAAAAATTAAATCATTTGCTGTATTAAATACAAATGGGGACCCTGATAAAGTTTCTGAATTTATTCCTGCAAATACTAATTCAGTAAAATCTATTGATTTCATTGCATTAGAATTAAAAGCTTGTTTATCAGGTATAAAGGCTGTGAAAAAATCAATCCCAAAAAAATTAACTGATAAAAGACCAATTGCTCAAAAAACTCCAGTTAAAAAAACTGAAACTAAAACTGAAACTAAAATTAAATAATTTTTTTAAAAAAAATATGTCTACAAAACAAAATGAAAATATTAAGTATGCTTTAGCTTATATCCCCCTAGTTTCAATTTTTTTATTTTTTATAGAAAAAAAAGCATCTAAAGAATATAAAAAAAATATAGATTATAGTCTAATACTATTATGATTATATACTGTATTAAATATAATTTTATGATGGCTTATTTGAGCTTTGATTTTTATTGCATATATATGAATATCAGCTTTTTTATGATATAAGTCATATAACTGAAAACAAATTGATATAGAATTATTAAACAATATTTTAGATAAAATAAATAATAAACTTAATCCTAAAATTGATTACAAAAATAATTCTAAAAAATTATAATATTTATTAAATTAATAAAAAAATGGCAATTACTGCTGCTCTGGTTAAAGAGCTTAGAGAAAGAACAGGTATTGGTATGATGGAGTGTAAAAAAGCACTTATTATAACTGATGGTGATATTGAAAAAGCTATTGATGAACTTAGAAAAAAAGGTCTTTCAAAGGCTGCTAAGAAAGCTAGTAGAGAAGCTTTTGAAGGTGGTATTGAAATAACTATAGAAGATCATAAAGCATACTTAGTTACTGTTGCTTGTGAAACTGATTTTCTAGCTATTTCTGATAAATTTAAATCTATGTTAAAAGATTTAGTATCTTTTATGAAAGAGAATGGAGCAGATTTAAAAAAAGCTCAAACTTTTGTAAATTCTGATTATGCTATGGAATTAGGTGAAAACTTAATTATTAAACAATTTGAAATTATAGAAGCTCCAGTTGTTGCTTGATATGTTCATTCAAATGGTAAAGTTGCTGCTTTATTATCAGCTAATGAAGGTACTGATTCAGAAAAATTAAAACAAGTTGCTATGCATGTTACAGCAAGTAATCCAGAATATTTATCACCAGATGATATTTCTGAAGAAATAGTTCTAAAAGAAAAAAATCTTCAACTTGAAATTATGAAAAATGATCCAAAAATGGGTAATAAACCAGAGCAAGTTCTGGTTAAAATAATTGAAGGTAAAATGGGTAAATTTAAATCAGAAATTTCTTTACTTGAACAAGGATTTGTTATGGATCCATCTAAAAAAGTTAAAGAATTTATTGGTGAAAATAATATTACAGCATTTAAAAGAATTTCTATATAAAATATTAAAGAGCTTTTGCTCTTTAATTAAGTCTCATATTTCAACGGTTAGAATTCAGGATTCCAAATCATGCGATCTAGGTTCGATTCCTAGTGGGACTGCCATTTTTAAAAAAAATTATCTAAATTGCCTGTTTAATTTTAAATAAGCTATTCTTTATGTATAAATTAAAAAAAATTACAGATAAAAATACTTGGAATAATTGTATTTTTGAAAATGAATTTGAATTTTATAGTTTTTTAAGTTCTTGGGAATGGACTCAATTTCAAGAAAAATATTGAAAACAAGTTTTAAAATATTGAATTTATAATAAGGAAAAATTAATTTGAATTTTACCTTTAATCATAAACAAAGCAAAAAGATGAACTTATTTATTTGCTCCACATACTCCACTTATAATAAAAAGTGAAAATTTTTTTGAAGTTTTAAAAAGCATTTTACCAAAATTAAAAAATATTTGAAAAGAAAATAAAGCAAATTTTATAAGATTTAATTCTCCAGTTAAAAATTTAATTAAAAATAAAAATGAATTTAAAGCCATAGGATTTATAAATGCTCCTATGCATGAGCATGCCGAAGATACTTATCTACTTGACTTAAATAAAACAGAAGATATTTTACTACAAAATATAAAGAAAAAGGACAGATATTATATAAATAGAGCTATAAAAGAAGGTGTAGTTATAGTAAAATGAAATACTAAGGAACAAAAAGAAATACTAAGTAGAATGCATTTAAATCACTCAAAAAAAATAGGATATCATCCTTTTTCTAAAAAATTTATTAATTACTTATATGAAGTATTTTCAGATAATATCACTACGATTTCAGCTAGATTTGAATGAAAAGTTGAATCAATTTTAATGACTATTAAATTCTGAGAAACTTGTGTTTATTACATTGCTGCTTCTGATATAAAAAATCCAAAATTTTCTCCAAACTATTTATGTCAATGGGAAGCTATAAAACAAGCAAAAACTGATTGATGCTCTATTTATAATTTCTGGTGAGTTTCTCCAGATGATAATCCTCTTCATCCAATAGCTTGAGTAACAAAATTTAAAAAAAAATTTGGTTGATATGATTATTCACTACTTCATGCTCAAGATTTAGTTTTATCTCCTAAGTATTATTTTAGTTGGTTAGTAGAAACTATAAGAAGAATAAAAAGATGATACTATTATAAAAAACCAGAATAATACTTTTATATAAACAAAGACTTAAATATCTTTGTTTTTTATTTTCTAAGATAGTTAATCTCTAAACTATTATCTTCAAATTCAAAAATATCACTATAATTTTTCTCACTTTTTATGTAATAATCATTATGAGCAAAAACCCTTATTTTATTTTCTTTTATTTCTTTTTCAAACTCTTTTTTTACTGAAATAGTATCAAAAAGTTCAGGATTTGTTGATTTATTTGCACTTGTAAGAAAAAGTGGTCACTTTTCTTCAATTAGTCTCCTATGCATAAAAGTATGTGCAACTCTAAAAGCTATTTTTATATAGATTTCTGAATTATCTAAACTACTGATTATTTTAAGTAAATTTTTATCACAAATCTTTTCTTTGTCTATTAAAATAGTCCAAGGATTTTTATAATTTTTTAAAAATTCTATTTGCTTAAGTGTTAATTTGGTATTTTGTTCAAAATAATCAAAATCAGACACCATTATTGCAATAGCTTTATCTTTTTGTCTATTTTTAATTTCATAAATTTTATTGTAATTTTCTATTTGTGAAATAGGACAAGATAGTCAAAAACAAGTATTTGTAGAGATTATATATATCATAGTTGGTTATAAGGATGTAAAAATTTATTTTATTTATTAATAAATATATTTAATAGTTTAGTTACTCTTTTTAAATTTTTTTTACTAATTAATTTATGATTTGGTAAAGTTAAAATTCTTTTAGAAATATCTTCAGCTATAGGGCAACTTCAAAGTTTATATTGTGCTTTTTCTAAATCTATTCAAACTGGAATTATATTAGAGCCTGACCATTGATTTCAAAAAATTATATTATTTTTTCTTCACACTTTTATTAATTTATTTTTTTCTGTTTCTGATTTTAATAATATTGGAAATCTAAATCAATTATAATCATTATTATTATTTTTAAATATAAATTTAATTTTTCTGTTCAAAGGGTTAAAACCCTCTGTTGACTCTTCAGATTGGCAACAGCTAGTTTTAACTAGCTGAATATTTTCTAATCTTTTCTCAGTATATTTGTCTAATTTCTCTAATTCTTTTCTAGCTAGATAAGCCAAACTATTTGGAAAATCCAAATTAAAATTATCAAAATTACAGGCCTTTTCACTTGGAGTTAAAATTTCAGTTATGAAATTTAGTTTCCTTGATAAAAATATAACTACTCTTCAGAGTTTTAAAAAATTATATAATTTATATGCTTTATATCAAACTATATTATAGTTTAGATTTTTTAAAGTTAATAATATTGAAGGAATTTTTAAGGAATTGTAGAGATGCCCATTTATGGCATCTTTCTCTAAATACTCCTCATTATTTATTAATAAAAATCATCAAGTTACACTTGAGATAACCTTATCTCTTCCTGTTGAAAAAATAGCAAAATCTCCTAAAATTTCACACTTATTTCATAAACTATGTGCACAATCTTCAATAACCAAAATATTTTCTTTTTTACAAAAGTCTATTATTTTATAATAATCTCTACTTCTCTTTCAAAAAGTATGCTGAATAATAACTACTTTAGTATTTTTTGTAATATTTTTTTTCAAAATCTCAAAATCAAAACTCAAAGTTTCAGGTTCTATATCTGAGTATTTTATTTTTGCTCAAGATTGAATTACAGCATTACTAACTGAAATACAATTATAAGCATTTACTACAACTTCATCTTCCCTATTTACTCAAATCATTTTTAAACAATGAAAAATAGCACTTCTTCAATTGTAAAATGAAATTATTTTAGGGTGAACACAAGGTTCACCCCTACTGGATAATGTAGGGGTGATACCTTGTGTTCACCCTCTTATCTTTACCAAAAATTCTTTTTCAAATAATTCTTTATCTTTTCAAAACCTTAATTTATAACTTCTAAAAGTCATTAAATATAAACTATTTAATGCTTGTTTTAATGATATAGTTGTAAAAAACTCTGATATTATTATTTTTTTCATTATTATATTTTTTCTATTTATTAAATATATTAAAATACTTCTTCCCACCTCTCCCCATAAACAAAATTAAAGTTTTTTCAGTTATATCTCCCTCCTGTAAGGGGTGATTAAGGGGGGAGAAAATATTCTCCTTTTTAAATCAATTTTCTAGTAATCCTTTTACAAAACTTTCTCTATAGTTAACTCATACAAAAAGCACTTCCTTGAATATTTTTTCTTTGGCAATTTTTTTTCAAATTTCATAATGCTTTATTTCAGCTATTTTTCATAATTCTAAAACATCATCTAAAATTAATATTTTTTCTTTTTCTTCTTGTTTTTTTACTAAATCAAATCCTGCATATAATCATCACAGTGATAAATTATAAGTGTTTTCTATTAATTTTAGATTAGTTTTTTTTATAATTTCTAGTGAATTTTTTGGTGGATTTAAGTTTTTTAAATATTTTTTAATATCTTTTGAAGATAATCCTAAATCTATACAACAAGCAATTACTCAAGTAAGATTTAAAATATTATGTTCTCAAATAATATTTACTTCAAAAATAGAGTTTATTTTTTTATACTCAAAATTAAACTCTGTTTTTCAATCTTTTTCTTTTAATATACTATATATAGCATCAGATTTTTCACTTTTTCAATATTTTACTATATTTAAATTTTTTGAAAATTTTAATTTTCTAATTTGCTTATTATTCCAATTAATATACAAGATTCAATTATTTTTTAAAACAGATTCAGCTATTTCAGATTTTCAAATTCTAATATTTTCTTGATTTCCAAAAAGTGCAATATGTTGAGTTCAAATAGCTGTTAAAAATCAATATTTATGATTAGCTATTTTTCATAACAAACTAACTTCTCATATCTTATAAGCACCCATTTCTGCTATAAAATATTTGTATTTACTACTTAGTTTATTCAAAATTAAATTTGAAACTGACATTTCTGTATTTTGATTTTCTGGAGTTTTAAGAGTATTTCAATCTTGTTCTAAAATACTTGCTAAGAATTCTTTTATGCTAGATTTTCAATAACTTCAAGTAATTCATATTTTTATTTGTTTTGTTTCCTCTCCAAAAGAAGTAGATGATTTTATAATTGCTGCATTTATTTGCTTATTTTTTTTATAATTTACAAGTGGTAAACTAATAAAATTATAGAAAAAAATTATAGCTGGCATTAATAAAAATATAGATAATATATATAAGTATATATAATTCCATAAATTAAATATATAAATTCAATATAAATTGATAGTTATTCAAGTAAAAATTATACTAAATAAAACTAATAATCTTCCTGTTATTTTTGGTTTTAATAATTTTTTTCTAAATATTTTTCAAATAACAAATATATTTAAAAGTATTAAATAATAAAACATCATTTGATAAGCTATTCCCCAAAATGCTATATAATATATATTTCAAGAAAGGTAGATTCACCAAATAAATAAGTAAAATATTAATAAAATTAATTCTATTACAAAAAAAATATTAAATAAAGCAGACTTTCCTTGTTTTGTTGATATATATTCTTTAAATCTATCCCATCTATACTCTTTTAATTGAATTACATATAGCCAAAAAAATAATCTATATAATATAGGTAAAAATGCTAGTACAACTAGTAAGGCATAATCAAAAACAGTTCAGATAATTAAGTTTTGCATAAAATTATATTGAAATTAAAACTAAAAATTTTTTATTACTATTTATAATAATTACTTTTATACATTATTCAAAAAAGTCTCCACTAGTATTTTTGGATTTTTTAAATGAATTCAATGGGTTTGGTTATTAAGAATAATTAATTTTGATTTTTTTATATTTTCTCTCATAAAATATGCATCACTAATTGGAGTATAGGTATCTTTTTCTCACCAAATAAGAAGTGTAAAATCTTCTATTTTTTTTATTTCTTCTTTTAAGTCTGAAGAAATCATATTTAAATAAGTTTGTTTTAATTTTGGATTTTGTTCAGCTTTTAAGTAATCCTGAGATCAAATTACTCTATAAAATAGTTCTCTTAATTTTCAAAATCATTTAATAGTTTTTAATAATTTTATAGGTTTTATTAAAAAACTTAATAACTTTCTTTTAAAACTTCTTTTTTTGTCATTTCTAATTCCTGATGAATTATTTAAAACTAATCTTAAAATATTTACTTTTTTTCTGTTTACTAGCTTTATTGAAATTGCTCATCAATTACTATGTCCCCAAATAATTAAATTATCAAAATTTATATTTTTATATTTATATTTTATATTTTTTATAAAATTTTCAATTACTTCAGCATAATCATCTAAAGTAAAAATCTCATTACATTTAGTATTTTTTGAAGCACAAGGAATATCTGGAATAATTACATTATATCCAGATTGATTTAGTAAATCTCATACTTGAGTCCAGCTACTACTGCTTGCTTGCCATCCATGTAAAATCAAAATAACATCTGAATTACTATTTTTAGATTCAAATATTTCATAACTTAACTCTCTTTTATTTATTTTTAAATAATTTTTTTTCATAAAAAATACTTACAATTAATGTAAGTATTTTATATAAAAAAATTATTTTTTCAACTAATTATAAATTTATATTATTTATTTTATAGTTTTTTCTCAAGCTTCAATCCATGCATTTGATCATCACTCTAAAACTTTTATATAAACAAAACCTTGTTCTCCCATATAATTTTTTACAGCTTGACTTCTAATTCATTTCCTACAGTAAATAGCATATTTTTTTGTTTTATCTAATTTTGAAATTTCTGATGCAAAATTTTCACTATTTATATAAATATGTAGTTGATTTTTTCTTAATTTACCATAAATAGGTAAATCAGAAGGATTTCTTATATCAATCAAAGTTACTTCTGAATTTTCTATTTCTTTTTTAAATTCATCTACTCAAATAGTTGCAAAAGATTTTTCTAATAAATTATTATTTTCTATAATATTTATATTTTCAGTCATATCTACTACTTCAGACTCATTTATATTTTCAGTTATAATTTCAACTTCAGCTGTAGTATTTGCCTTAATAATTTCAGTTTGATTTTCTATATTATTTCAACAAGAGTATAATAAAAAAATTAAAACTGTTAATATAATTATTTTTTTCATACTAAAAGCACTTGTTTTACTTCTCATAATATTTGATTTAATTTTAAAGGTATTAATTTAATAAACTGTCTATTTTTTCTTTAAATGCCTCTATAGGATAAGCACCTGGAAGTTTAGTCCATTCTCCTGTTTTATTATTAATAAAAACATTTCAAGGAGTTCCTGTAACTCCAAATAAATTTTGTCCTTCTTTCATTTGAGCTAATGCTAAGTCTTTTTTATCTCCTGATTCTATACAAGATAATAATTTAGATTCATCTAATCCTATACTAGATCAAAATTTAGCCATAGATTCTTTTGTATCTCAAGCACTTCAAGCAAACATTCATGCCTTATATTCAAAAAATTGTTCAGCTCCTCCTAATTCTCAAGCACAAAGTACTGCCTCAGATCTTAATGTTCCTATTCTTGGATATTGTTTATATATATAGTTAACCTTTCAATCATATATTTTTAATATTTCTGTAAAAGTACCAGAATCATGCAATCTTTTACAAAATGGACAATTAAAATCTGAATATTCTACCCAGGTAATTTCTGCATCAGGATTTCATAAAATGAAAGTATTTTCACTTGTAACTTTTTTAGCAAGTTCTAAAGAGATTTTATTAGTATTTTCTATATAAGATTGTTCCTCAGAATTTGAAATATCAATTTCTCAGTGTGTAGCTTCATATTGTTTTAATCAAGAAATAATTTGTTCTTTTTCAAGCTTATTTATTTTTTTATAATTTTCTATTCAACCTACTTTCTCATGCTCAATTTTCAACATTTTATTAGTTGTTTTTTCTGGTATTTTATAAACAACATGATGAACTGATACAAAACCAATTACTATTAATATAATTAAACCAATAAATTGTTCTATTTTCATAATTTTATTTTTTTAAATAATTAAAATACTTTTATAAAAGTATTTATTTTTTAAAAAAACACAAATCTTTTTTTGTTATTTAAAAGTTAAAATGTCATCTTTTTTTATTTGATTTAATCATATTATATATATAATATATAATATATAATATATAATAATAAATTTAATGGAACAATATTTAAGCTTACTAAGAGAAATAAAAAATAATTGAATAATAAAAGATGATAGGACTGGGACTTGAGTCAAGAGTATTTTTGGAATGCAAGCTAAATATAATTTAGAAGATTGATTTCCTCTTGTAACTACAAAAAAAATATTTTTAAGAATAATTATAGTTGAGCTTATTTGGCTTATTAAATGAGATACAAATATAAAATATTTAGTAGATAGAAATTGTCATATTTGGGATGAGTGGCCTTTCCAGAATTATATTGACTCAAATAACCTATGAAATAAATTCCCAAAATATTCTGATAAGTGGACAAAAGAAAAAAAGAATTTTATAGATAAGATAGTAAGTTTAGATAAAGATAATGAATTTGTAATAAAATGGTGAGAATTAGGTCCAGTTTATGGTCATCAATGGAGAAACTTTAATTCTCAGTGAATTGATCAAATTAAAAATGCTATTGATCAGATAAAAAATAATCCAACAAATAGAAGAATAATAGTTTCAGCTTGGAATCCAGTACAACTTGATGAAATGCTACTTCCACCTTGTCATGCTTTTTTTCAATTTAATGTTGATACTACAAATAATAAATTAAATCTTCAGCTTTATCAAAGAAGTGCAGATATGTTTCTTTGAGTTCCTTTTAATATAGCAAGTTATTCTGCTATGTTGCTTATATTTGCAAAAATTACTTGATTAGAGGCTTGAACTTTCACTCATACTATTTGAGATGCTCATATTTATAATAATCATATCTCTCAAGTAGAAGAACAATTAAAAAATAAACCATTCTCTCTACCAGAACTTAAAATACAAAAAAATATAGAAACATTAGAAGATATAGAAAAACTTGAATGGGAAGATTTTGAATTAATTTGATATAAATCTCATCAAGTAATTAAAGCTCCAGTTGCTGTTTAAATCTTAAATACAAAAAATATGCGCAGTGAAACAAGTGCCCTTGGGGTGAAAAAATTTTCAATAATCCTAGCATCTGATTCAAAAAATTGAATCTGAAAAGAAAATACTCTATCTTGGAAAATTTCAGAAGATATAAAATATTTTAAAAAAATTACAAAAACAACAAAAGATTTAGCAAAACATAATGCTGTAATTATGTGAAGAAAAACTTGGGATTCTATTCCTTGAAAATTTAGACCTCTTTCTGATAGAATTAATTGTATTCTAAGTAGAACTCTAAAATATGAAGATATGGGTAGTAAAATAGATAATTTTGTATTGCATTTTAATAATTTTAATCACTGCTTAGAAGAATTAGAAAAAAAAGAAAATATTGAAAGTATTTTCTTAGTTTGATGATGAAGTCTTTATAATCAATTTATAAATCACACAAATTTAGATAAAATATATTTAACAAAAATTGAGTGAGATTTTGAATGTGATATATTTTTTGATTGAATCCCAAATAATTTTATAATTGAGAGTTATACTGACACTATGGAAGAAAACTGAATTAAATTTAGCTTTTGGGTTTACAAAAAAGTTACATAAGAATTTAAATTTTTTTCAATATACTTTATATCTTCTATATGTTCTAAAAAAAATTTTTTATCTATTTTAAATAAAATATACTCATTTTTAGTATCTTTTGAAATATTACATATTATTCCATTTATTGGAGACAGCTTATCTATAGATAATTTAGATAATATATTTAAAAAAATAATATTATAATTATCTAATAAAGGATAATCTATGATTATTAATTCTCAATTATAATTTAAATTTTTTAAAATTTCAGTTATAAACTCAATAGGACTTTTAATAGAACAAAAAAGATTTTTACAAAAAACTATATCAATATTATCACTTTCTTCTAATTTTGTTTTATAAATAATTCAATTATTTTTTTCCCAATTATGTAAAGAGACTAATTCACTTTTTTTTTCATGTAGAAAGTAATCATCTATTACTAATCAATTTTTTTTATTACTTAAGTTGTCAATTATTTCTTTTGTATTTTTTATTGTTCTTTGAAGTCATCATTTAATATATCATTTCTCATATACTTTATCAATACAAATAATTTTAGATTTATTTCATAATATTTCTCTTAAGTAATTCATATAATCAGAAAAACCTGTTCATATATCAGCAATATTTTTTCACTCTAAACTAGGAATACTTAGTATTCAATCTTTACTCTCAAAAATAAAAAGTTCTCTTAAGCTTAAAATAAAATTAGTATGTCCTGTATGTATATTTAAATTATTAGAATCTAAATTTTTAGAAAATTTCATTATTATAATAATATTATTTTATATATAATATTATTATAATACAAAATATAAATTTTATCAATTTATATTTTAACTAAACATTCATACTTTAAAACTTTGGTAAAGTAGAAATCAAATATAAGCTAGTACTAAAATAACTCACTCAATTCTATCAAGAAAATACTTCCTAAATGAAAATGCAAATATAAATACTGCTATTGAAGATATTAATACTATACTTAAATCAAGAGTCATTCCATCATAACCTTCTAAAGGTTTTATAAAAGCAGTAATTGGTAGTATCCATAAAACATTAAAAATATTACTTCAAACTATTCAACCTATTGCCATATCAGTTTGTTTTTTGAATGCAGCAGTAACTGATGCAGCAAGTTCTGGTAAGCTAGTTCAAATTGCTATTATTGTAATACCTATAAATGCATCACTCCATCCAAAGCTTTTTGCTATAGATATAGCTGAGTCTACAATTAAATGTCCTCAAAATACTAATAAAATAAGTCAAATTAAAATCAGAAAGATAGCTTTATTATTTGGTATAACATTAATAACTTCACTTGAATCTATTTTTTTACTAATTTCCTCATTTTCTTTTTTGTGTTTTTTTACTGATTTAAAAGTATAAATTAAAAATAATATAAAGAAGAAAGCTAAAATACTAGCATCAATTCTTGATAAAGTTCAATCTATAAGTAAAATTAATAAAATTACTGAAGTAAAAATCATAAATGGTATTTCTTTTCTTACTGTAGATTTTGGCATTAGTATTGGATATAAAATTGCAGTCACTCATAATATTAAAAATATATTTGAAATATTTGATCAAATTATATTTCAAATTGCCATTTGAGTTTTTCATTCTAAAGCACTCATTACATTTACAACAAGCTCTGGAGTAGAAGTTCAAAATGCAACTATTGTAAGACCAATTATAAGACCTGAAATTCAGAATTTTTTAGCAACTGATGATGCTCAGTCAACAAGCATATCTGCTCATTTAATAAGCATTATAAAACCAATTATCAAAATAATAAATGGAAAATTAGTATAAAAATTAGACAACATTTCTAACATAGAATTCTATAAATAATTAAATAAAATATTATTATATAAATAATATTTAAAATGCAATAAAAAAAGAGCCCTAAATATCTGTAAAAATAATGATCCTTAATAAAAAATAATTAATGTTATTTAAAACTTGAATTTTAAAATTACACATCACAATTTTTTATTTGCAAATTGATAACTTATAATTTTGAGGAAGCTCAAAAATTAATAAAGAAAAGAGTATAAAAAATAATAAAAATACTCTTATCTATTAAGATAGGGTATTTTTTGTTTATTATTAAGATTTTAATAAAATTACACTAAAAATCTTACTGTATATATCATTGGTGGAGTTTATGGAGGATAATTTGAACTCTTTATAGATAAACATATATTATTTTTCTTCTTCTGGTTCTGGTAAACTTAACTGTATTCATTCTTTTTGAATTTTCATAATTTTTCTATTATTATCATCCATTACTTTTTTTTCTTCATAAATTTTCTTTAATTTCTCTTTCTCTTTCTTTTCTTCTTCTGTATCTTCTTCATTAATTTCTTCTGGTTCACTTAATAAAGGTGTTTTAACTTCTATTGATAGTCATTCTTCATAACTTTTCATTAGCTTTAAAAAATGATTTCTAACATTTGACTTAGAATCACTAGGGATTCATAATTTATTAATCATTTTGTTTATTATATCATTTTTTTCTTCCTCAAGATTATCATAAATTTCTTTTTCTACCTTTTCTTTACGTTTTTTCTTTAAATTCTTTATAGCTTCTTTTCAATCTATAGAAGCTTGAATTGTCCAATATATCAATGCAATATAATTTAAAACAATTCATATATCTTTAATCAGCTCTATTCAAGCCTCAATAAAAATTTCTAAACAACCATTGTTTACTGATGATATTTTTATCTCCTTTTGTCCTTCATTTTTTTGATTTATTTCATATAAAAATAATTTAATATTTTTGTTAGTCATAAGGAATTTATGGTAATCTTGAAATTCTCAAGAAAATGAAAAAACTATTTGATAACTTTCAGTGCATTCTAAGTCATCAGAAGGCAATAAACCACTTATAGAATTTAATAAAGATGTAATTTTAGAAAGCTTATCTTGTCTATTAGCAACAAAAGTTTTTAAGTCATCTTTTTGTTGATAAAAAGGTAGTTTTAATATTTCTTCAAGGTTATTTATCATTTCTAAATCAAAAAAACCATCTATTCATAACGACTTTAAAATCTTTAAATCGCTATTAATAAAATTATGTATTTCAGATTTATTTATTCATTCTTTAATTTCATCAATTAAATTATCAATTAATTCTAAACTTTGTTGATTTTGTATATATGAATTAATATTATTTAATTTAGCTTGAATTTGAACCTCTTTTTCTAAATTCATAATCACATCTATTATTCTAAAAGTTTTCTTAATATCCATATTTTCAATAATTATTAACTAAAATAAATCTCTAACCTCAACCTCCAAAGCAATTGCAATTTTCTCTATATTCTCAACTGCAATATTTTTTAATCCTCTTTCAACTCAAGATAAATAAGTTCTATGAATTCAAGATTTTGTTGCTAAATCTAATTGAGATATGTTCTTCTGCTTTCTTAACTCTCTAATCCTATTTCATAATTTTTCCTTAATATTCATTTTTAAATATTAAAAAATAAAAAGTATATTTATATATAAATATACTTTTTTTATTTAATAAATCAACTTTCTATAATATACCTTTCAAATTATCAAAATTATAATAATTTCAAGCATTATATCTAAGTAAAGGTATATTTAAATATCAAGTTAAATCATCTTTAAATTTATCATTTATTTTAGCCTTATTGCTATTATGATATTTATCATCAAGT
>CAZPIB010000011.1:0-3627 GCA_964586815.1 uncultured Candidatus Peribacteria bacterium
TTCAAATAAATCTTCATCTTTCTCAATTTCTGGATATGGCATAAGTAAAAATTCTTTTTTATGCCTTGATCAAAAAACTAAAGGTTTTTTTAAAAATTTAACATTTTCTAAATTTTTAGATAAATTTGCTCTAAATTCTGATATAGCAATTACATTCATAATAATAAAATTAAGTAATATATGTACAAGTATAACATATTGTCCATATATTACAATATTTATTTAGTTTTGTAGCAAATCTATACTCGGATCATAAAAATCAAGATTCTCTTTTGGGATATTTCAAATTATATAATCAATTAAATCCTCTTTTTTTACTTCTTTTTGAGTTCAATCTTCTAAATTTCTTACTTGAAAAATTCATTTTCTAGCTTCCATTAATCAAACTAAAACAATATATGTTGCTTTACTTCTACCAGCCTTTAACATTTGTTCTCTCATAGATGGAGTACCTAGAGAAACTGAGGTTTTTATTCAAGCTTCTCTTGCTTGCATCGAAAGTGGTAAAACTACTTTTTTTGCATCATCTCAAAGTTGTACAAAAAATAAATCTAATTTATCTTTATTTTTTATAGAAATATCTTTAGTTTTTAAAAATTCAACTAATTTAAACACATCTACCCAAAATCAACTACTTGGAATTTCTTTTGCTTCTCATATCAAATTTGATAAATGATTATATCAAGCTCAAGAGGCTATTCTTTTTCAAGATTCTTTTAAAATAATTTCCCAAATTACTCAATCATTAAAATCATAATCACCAAATAATTTTTCATCTCTTATGTATTCTATATCTAAAAGATTTAAAAATTCTTTTGCTTTTTTTTCTTCTTTTTTTGATTCTTTTTTATAATACTTTATTATACTTGGAGCAGATTTAGCCAATATTTGTTCTTCTTCATCTGTAGATGAAAATAATTTAAAAATATCATTTTCTAAAAGCTCTAATGCTTTTTGAGTTAATAAATGTTTTTTATCAGAATAAAAATCAAATAAATTTTCTTTATACTTTTCTTGTTCTTTTTTGCTTCAAGTATAATTATATCTAATTTCATAACTATTTTTTAATCCTATTTTATTTAAGATATTTGTAACTATATATAAATTTTGTATGTCTATTATTACATCATTTTCTCAAATTATATCTCAACCAAAAAGAGCTATTCAATCAATTGGATCTTTTATATTTTTAGGATAAAACTTATCCATAAAGTATGAATACACTGGTTGAATCTCTTCTTTTCTTTCTCAATCAATATATGCCTTTAGATTTAAAATAGAAGGATTAGGATTTAGTCCTAATTTTCATTTTTCAGAAATATTAAATTCAATAATGTTATCTTCTAAATTATTTCCAAAAATATTTTTAAAAAAATCTATTTCCTCAAAAAAAGGAGTAGAAATTCTTCTAAAACCATTTTTTCTAAATTCATGTCTAAAAACTTTTTTTAAGAAAGTTATATATTTATGATCTTCTGGAAAAATATTTTTTGTTTTTATTATATTAATTTCTTTTCAAATCTCTTTTTCTATCATTTTATTATTTTGTATATTAATTTTAATTTTATTAAATATATTATATATTAATTTGTAAAAATTTCAAAATAAAAAAAGATTTAATAAAATTAAATCTTTTTTTCATTATCTTCTACCAAAATTTCTTCTTTCACCACTTCTTCCACCTCTTGAATCTCATCATCTTGAAGAATTACCTCTGTATCATCCTCCTTTATATCATCCTCTTGAACCTCATCCTCCTCTTCTATCTCATCATCTAGATCATCAACTAGCACTTCCTTTTGCCTCTACAACTAATGGTCTAGTAGAATTTGCTGATTTAAAGAAATCAAGAACAGCATATGCATCAGCTTCTACTACATTCATAAATGAGAATTCTCTCATAACATCAATCTTACCTATATCTCAAAGTTTTATACCAACTTCTGCTTCAATAAATTGAATTAAGCTTCAAGGAGTATAATTATCAAGTCTTCATTTAGCAATAAATAATCTTTTTTCTCCTGCTCCAACTCATGAATTTCTATCTCTAGAATCACTACTTCAATCAGTAATATTTTTATAATGAATTTCAGAAAACTCATTTCAAAAACCTTCTTTTAATACTGAAGCTAAAACTTTATTAGCATCACCTAATTCAAGTAATTGATCAGCTAAATCAGTATAAGTTAAGTTTTCTTCTCAGACTAAAACTTCTTTTGTATTATCTATTAATCTTTTTTTCTTAAATTCAATAACATCAGAAACTTTTGGAAGTCTACCAACTTCTAATTTCATTTTTATTGTTCTTTCTATCCAAGACAGCATTCTTGCATCTTTTCTATCTACAAATGAAATTGCTTCTCATTTATTTCATGCTCTACCAGTTCTTCAAATTCTATGAGTATAAACTTCTGGATTATCAGGAAGTGAGTAATTAACTACATGAGTAAGACTATTTACATCAATTCATCTAGCAGCTACATCAGTAGCAACAAGAATTTTAATTGCACTATTTTTAAATCTAGCAAGAGTTTTTTCTCTCATTTTTTGATCAATATCACCATGAATACCTTCAACCTTATAACCTCTAGTCATTAAATTAGCAGCAACAGTATCAACATCAGCTTTAGTTCTACAAAAAACTATACCATAAAAATCAAATTCAACTTCTATAACCCTGCAAAGAGATTCAAATTTATCTCTAGAATTAACTTTATAACACATTTGTTTGATGTTTGGATTTGTTAATTCTTTTCTTTCAATTGTAATTAAGTCATGATCTTTAATATATTTATTTACAATATCTTTTATACTTTTGGGCATTGTAGCTGAAAAAAGTAAAGTCTTTTTATTAGATGGAGTAGTTTCAAGAATTTCTTCTATATCTTCTTTGAAACCAACATTTAGCATTTCATCTGCTTCATCTAAAATAAAATATTTTAAATTATCAATTTTTAAAGTTCTTCTTTTTGATAAATGATCAATAACTCTACCAGGAGTACCAACAACAATTTGAGGTCCTCTTCTCAAACCTTGTAATTCATCTCTAATATTTTGTCCACCATAAAGTAATTGAATTTTTACTGAACTATCAGCAAAAGACCTAAGTTCTTCAGCAACTTGAATAGCAAGCTCTCTAGTTGGAGCTAAAATAAGTGCTTGAATATCTTTTGAGTTAGCATCAAGTCTTTCCAAAACTGGAAGACCAAAAGCAGCAGTTTTACCTGTACCAGTTTGAGCTTGTCAAATAATATCTTTTTCACCTTTTAAAAGTAAAGGAATAACTCCTGATTGAATAGCACTTGGAAATTTATAACCTTTAGCAGTAATTTTTTTAAGCATTTTTTCAGATAAACCTAAGTCTGCAAATGTAATTTTTTTAGTACTTAATTCACCATCTATATTTTTTTCTTCTGTATTTGTCATTTATTTATGATAAATAATTAAAATTATCAAAAAAGAAGGGCTCACAACAATATGAAAATCCTTCTTTCTAATTTATATAAAAGGAAATTCTTCAATAACTATATTTTGTAAATATTTTCTAAGCCATAAGTTCTCAAACTAATGGGCATTTTTAAAATACAAATTTAGCTATTTAGAACTTTCTAATTTTTTAATATGCTG
>CAZPIB010000011.1:3727-6101 GCA_964586815.1 uncultured Candidatus Peribacteria bacterium
ATGTAATTTTAAAATCTTTAGATATGAAAATTTTCTAATTAATTTGGAAATCTACAAAATTAGAAATAAATTGGGTAGTTTAAATATAAATTATCATCTTTATCTTTTAAATTAAATTCTATTTAAAAATCACTTATATTATGATTGTCATGATATTTTTAAGAAGTGATAATTGATTATTTGTTTTTAGATTTGGAGATTTAATATAGTTTTGATCTATGTAATACTCTGAAAATAACTATTTCTTGTTTTTCTGTATTGAGGTTAAATAAAATTCTATAATCTCAAACTCTTAATCTATAATCACATAATTTATAATTATTTAGCTTTTTTATTTGAGAATTATTTAATCATAAAGAACTTAATAAATCTATTTTGTTAAATATTAATTTTAAATAACTTGGTGGAATTTTTGCAAAATCTTTATTTAAAAGATTTTCATTATTAAAAAATACTTTATACATTATATTTTTTTCTATAATCAGATAAAATAATCATATTTGATCTATCTCAAGATTTATAATTCATTATTGTATCTACTGTTTCTTTATCATTTAATTCCCATAATTCTTCTTTAAGTTGTTGTAATACTCCACTATCTAAAAGAGCTTGTGCCAATTCTCATCATAGTAATAATCAAATATTTTTATTATTATTTAATACTATTGCTTCATCAAGCTCTTTAAATATTTTACTTCATTTTCTTGCTATTTCTGTAGTTGTAGTGAATTGCATAATTTTTGTATAATTTATATTAAAATATCTGTATAATTATATGATTATTATTGTATTTTGTCAAAAGTTATTTTTTAGTGGATAGTAAGTAAAATAGAATTTAATTATCAGTATAAATAATAGAATTGAATATTTTTCTATTATTTTTAGTTTTGTTATTTAGTTAATTTTTAGTTTTACCCTAATTTTTTCTTCAGAATTTCATTAAATATTTTTGGATTTCATTGTCATCTACTAGCTTTCATACACTGCCCTACAAAAAATCAAAATATATTTGTATTTCATCATTTATAATCTTCTACTTGTTTAGAATTATTAGCTATAACTAAATCAACTATTAATTCTAAAGCTCACAGATCATTTTTTTGTCTTAATTTTTTTGAATCAATTATATTGTCAGTATTTCATCAATTATTAAATAATTCCTCTATTACTTGTTTTGAATTTGTAGAAGATAATTCATCTTTATTTACAAGCTCTATAACTTTTGCTAATTCTGAAATTTCAAATTTTAAATCTCAAATAGAATTTATTTCTTCTGAGTCATTTATTAAAGCTAATAGAACTGTAGTAATATAAGAACAAGATTTTTTTGAATCTTTTGTTAATTCAAGTAACTTATCAAAATATTTTGATAAGTTACTGTCAGCAGTTAATATTCTAGCATCATCTTCACTTAATTTATACTCAGATAAATATCTAAGTCTTTTTTCTATTGGTAATTCTAGAATTTGATTTTTTGCTTCAGATATAAAATCATCATCTAAAACTATTGGTAGTAAGTCTGGATCTGGGAAATATCTATAATCCATAGCATCTTCTTTACTTCTTTGAGTTACTGATGTACCAGTATCATCATTCCATCACCTTGTTTCTTGATCTATTTTTTCACCTTTTTCTATAATTTTCTTTTGTCTTTTTACTTCATGTTCTATTACTCTTCAAATAGCAGAAAATGAATTTACATTTTTTGTTTCTGTTCTTATTCCCCACTGGCTTGCTTTCTCTGGAGCAATTGAAATATTTACATCACATCTCATTTGTCATTTATCCATATCAGCATCTGAAACTCCAGCTGATCTCATTATTTTTTGTAACTCTTTTAGAAATTCCATAACTTCCTGCTTATTATGAAAAACTGGGTCAGTTACTATTTCCATAAGTGGACTTCAAGCTCTATTATAATCACAAAGTGTTTTTCATCCTGCATGAGTTAATTTTCCTGCATCATTTTCTAAATGCATATGATGAATAGCAAATTCTCTTGTTTCTCACTCTACTATACATTTTACTTTTCAGTATCAAACAATTGGTTCATATAGTTGAGTAATTTGATAAGCATTTGGATTATCAGGATAAAAGTAAGTTTTTCTATCAAATCTAGAAACTTTATTTATCTCACAATTCATTGCCATACCTCAAATAAGTCCCAGTCTAACTACTTCTTTATTTAAAGCAGGTAGCATACCAGGAAATCACATACAAATAGGACAAATATTTATATTTGGCTCTAAAGCTAGATCTGTTGCATTTTTACAAGCACAAAACATCTTTGTTTTTGATTTTATTCTCATATGTATTTCAAGCCCTATAGTTGGAATATATTTCATAATTTACAAAAACTTATTTTTTAAAATAT
>CAZPIB010000011.1:6201-19189 GCA_964586815.1 uncultured Candidatus Peribacteria bacterium
AAAAAACTAGCTTTTAGCTAGTTTGTAATTGATTTGATAAAAAGTTTAATTTAAAATTATTAACAACTTTTTCTGAAACTTCTTTTTTAAGACAACCTCTATATTTTAATTTATTTTTAAATTTATCTACTTTATTTCTAAGAAAATTTAAATCAGCACTAATTATATTTAATAATTCTTCAATTCTATATTCATCAGTAATGATAGTTGTATTAATTATTTTTCACCATTTTGTTTCAGTGATAACTGAAAGTTTATCTTCTTCTACAAAAATAATTTCTTTTTGTTTACTATCTCAAATAATAAATTCTATAACAATTCATTTTGAGTTATCTAGTCTATCTCTTGCCTCATAAATAGAAATAAAATTTTCTACATTCTGCTCATCAATAAAAAATATAAAATCTTTTGTTCTTAATGAATAAGTTAAAAGCTCTACTTTATTTGTAATAAATCTAGTTATCTTATATCAAAGACTAAATTTATCTATATTTTGTTTAGAATATTCAAAATTTTCTAAAATATTTTTAGATAGTTCCATTAAATTATAATTTATATTATAAGATCAAAAATTATATTTTTTTATAATTTTTTATTTAATACAATATAATTGTAACATAATTTAGTTAAAAATAATAAAAAACTTGCATTTTTGAATTGACAAGTTTTTTTATTATTTTTAGAATATTTTTTACCTTTCAATTTTAACTCCCCAAACTCCATGAATAGAGCATCTTACTCTGATTTCAAAATCATCAAAATCTGATATATCAAAATCCAAAACTGGATCTTCATCTTCCTTATAATATTTATCAAAAACTAAATCTCAATACTCATCATAAATTCATATAGAGGTTATTCTGTGATCTAATCAAGTTGGATGAAATTCTCACTTTCAAACTGAAATATTTATTTTAGAATTATTTAAAAATTCAAAATTTATAAAATGTTCTGCTTCAATTACATCAAAAGGAATTTCTCATAAATAGTTTATTTCTTCTTTTATTTCATGAAAATTTTCAGGTAATTCTCCACAAGAAGGACAAACAAAACTATCTCAAAAATTTTCAAATTTTGTTCAAGGATCAATATTGTAATCTATTTCTCATTTATCTTCATCTAAAATATATTGACAATTTACACATAAATATCTCATAAAAATTCTATTAAAAACTATTGATTTTATATTTTTTTTATTATAATAATAAATATATAAAAAACAATAACTTTAACTTTTTGATTTTAATAAATATTTAAAAAATGAAAAATAATTCAGATAAATTAAAACTATTAATAATAGAGATTGAGAAAATAAAATTAGAAAATCAATTTGAAAAAGCTTATAAATTAATTCAAGATTCTATAATAAAATATAGTGATGATTATAGATTATATGAAGAGTTAGCTGATGTTAGTATTTATATTTGAAATATAAATAAAGCAGAAAGCTCAATAGATTATGCATTAGAATTAAATCCAGAATCTGCAACTTGAAACTATTTAAAATGATTTATTTTATTAAGTCAAGATAAGTTTAAAGAAGCTTTATCTTTTTTAGAAAAATCAAATTCTTTACTATGAAATAATTCTGAAGTTTTAAGAAATCTGTGATGGACATATACTATGAATAATCAAGTAGAAAAATGAATAGTAATTTTGAAAAGAGCTTTAAATATATCTCCTTGAGATAAACTTATAACAGAAGATCTTGCAATGGCTCTTATATGAATTTGAGAGATAACAAAATGAAATAAATTACTTGCAGAAATTAAAAAATAGAAGATTATGACTACTTTTAAGAAAAAAAAAATAGCTTCTGAAATATTGGCAATTATAGATCTTTGAAGTTATAAAATTAGAGTTGCAATATGTGAATTTACCTCTGATAATATAAAACTTTTAGGTTTTTCTGAAAAAAGACAATCTAGTGATGATATAGTAAATAATGAAATAAAAAATCTTGAATGAGTTTGTGAAAATATAGCTCTTGCTATAAAAAAAGCAGAAAAGCAAGCTGATATAAAAACTTCAAAAATAGCTATAAATCCAGTTTTTGCTAATACTTTTTTTTATTCAAAAAGTACAAGTCAAATAAGAAATGATAGATTTAAACTTATAGATGAATCAGAGTTAAAAAATATAATAACAAAAATGGAAAAAATAAACTATTTTTCTGCTACAAAAAAAATATTTAAAGATTATTTGTATCCAACTTCCGATTTAGAAATAATTGTTTCAAATATTTCAGAAATAAAAATAGATTGAGATGTTATAAAAAATCCTCTGCAAAATACTTGAGAAATAATTAACTTTAATCTACTTAATATTTTTCTTTCAAAAAATAACATAGAATTACTTAATTATATTTCAAAATATCTTAAAAAAGATTTAATTAAAATTCTTCCAGAAGAATTTTGTCTTTCAAAAATTTGGGAAAAGAAAAAAGAAGTAGTAATAATTGATATTTGAAACTCAAGCTCTTATATTACTGTAAAAGATTTATCTTGAAATATTTTTTGAAGCTTAAAAATAGATGTTTGAATACAATCTTTAATAAAAAAAATCAAAAAAAACTCCCATTTTTCAAGAGCTGAAATTATTAATAAAATAAATAGAGATGATTTTTTTATAAAAGAAAAAAAAGAATTTTTGAAAATTTATGTTTTTTTAATAGCACAAAATCTAAAAGAAATTATGTGAGATAATATTACCCCTAATAATTTTTTCATCATCTGAGGAGGTTGAAATAATACATTTTTAAAAAAATACATAGAAAAATATGATTTTTCTATGTATATAAAAATAAAGCCTAAGTTAAAATTTATAGTTCCAAATATGTCAAAAATTTGAAAAATAGAAAATGTAGAAGAAATTCTTAGTAAGTCTAATTTAAATATTATAGCTATGATATTAACTTATAGGGATATATTAAAACATTCAGAAGACAAAGTTGAAATTTTTTTAAAGGAATCTATAAAAGAAATTATTCAAAGTAATTAAAAAAACTGATTAAAATCAGTTTTTTTAATTATCAAATTCTGTTACCTTTTCTATAAAAAAATCTTCTAAAGTTTGTTTTTTTAAAATTTTTTGAACATTTTTTCATTCAACTATTAAATTTCATTTATGAATAATTGATACCCTATCACAAATTGATTCTACATCTGATAAAATATGTGTATTAAAAAATACAGTTGTTCATCATTTTTTTAAACCATAAATTAAATCTTTTACCATTTTTCTTCAAATTGGATCAAGTCCACTCATGGGCTCATCAAGAAAAACTAATTTTGGATTATTAATTATAGCTTGAGCAATACTAATTCTTTGAAGCATTCATTTTGAAAATTCTTTTAAATATTTATCTTCAGCATCTTTTAAACCAACCTTTTTAAGTACACTATCAATTCTTTTTTCTAATTTTTTTCATTTAAGTCAAAAAAATTTTCAATTAAATTCAAGAAATTCTCTAGTTTTTAAATACTTATATAAATAAGTATTTTCTGGCATAAATCAGATATTTTTTTTATCTTCCAAAGTTAAACCCTCTGTTCAAAAAACTTCAATTTTTCAAGAGTTGTAAGAAATAAATTCCATTATAGCCTTCATAGTTGTAGTTTTTCCAGCTCAATTTGGTCATAAAAAACCATAAATTTCTCATTCTAAAACCTCAAAACTAACATTATTTAATATTTTTCTTTTTTTTATTATTTTACTAAGATTTTTTACTTTTAGAACCATTTTATTATTATTTTTAGAATATAATATTTTGTAATTATTATTATAATAAGTATAATAATAATATTATAATTACAAGTTAAAATAAATAAATGAATTCTATAAAAACAATTTGATTAGATTTAAGATTTTTAAATAAAAATGATTATTATTCACAATTTATTTATGAATTAATATGAGATTTTATAAAAGTAACTCCTGAAAATTTTTATAATATATATCTTGATTTAAGTTTTTCTAATCTTAATTTTTGAGAAAATACAAAAAATATTTTTCCATTAGCAAAATATAGAAGTATTAGTGAGCAAATTTATTTAACAAAATTAATAAATAAAGATAAAAATGATATAGTATTGTTTTTTAAAAGCAATAAACCATTGATTTATAAATGAAAATATATTGTTTTTATTCCTGAATTATCTTGATTTCACTTCCCTTGAAAAGAAAATATATTTAAAAAATTTTGAAATAATTTTTTATTTAAAAATACTTGTAAGAATGCATATAAAATTGTATCTTTTAATAAAAAAACTAAAAGTGATATAAATGATCAGTTAAATATCCCTGAAAGTAAAATAAGTATTTTAAATCCATTTTTCAGTAAAATAGATTTTAGTTTTAAAGAAGAAATAAAAAATTTAACTATAAATTTGGAAACAAAATATAATATAAAATGAGATTATTTTTTATATAGTTCATGAATTTGAACAGAAAAAAATTTAAGTAGACTCTTAAAGGTATTTGAAAAAATAAAAAAAAATAATATTTTACTAAACTTAATTATTTTAGATGAAAAAACTATAAAAGATGTAGATTTTAGAAAACAAGTAATAAATACAAATATGGTTGATAAAATATTTTTTATTTGAAATATTTGAGAATATGAAAAAGACTATTTTTATAAAAATAGTCTAGCTATAATTTTTCCTCACTTATATAATGTATTTCCTTTTTCTCTTACAAAAGCACTAAATTATAATACTAGTATAGTATCTTCTAATTTAGATAATATGAAAATTATTTTTTGAGATAAAATAGACTATTTTAATCCAAATAATATAGAAGATATGTATAATACATTAATAAAAATAAAAAAGAAAACTAATGATTTTTCAGTAATTTTTAAAAAAAATAATATACAAAAATCACTAAAAGATTTAGAAATTATTTTAAAATAATTTCTTTATTTACTTCTATAAAAAAGTAATAAAAATTAATAAATGAAACTAACTAATAGAAATATACTGATTTTAAAAATAATAATAGAAGAATATCTAGAAAACTGAGAACTTTTAGGATCAAAACTATTATTATCTAAATATGATCTGTGAGTTAGTCCTGCAACTGTTAGATGAGATATGGCAAAATTAGAAAAAATGAATTTAGTTTTTCAGCCATATAATTCAGCAGGTAGATTACCAACTTCATCTTGAATAAGAGCATATATTAATTATATAATGGAAGAAACTTCTTCTTATTTTTTAGAATGTGATAATCTAGATTTATCTGATAATATTAAAAATATTTCAGACTATATTTATAGTAAAACAAATACACTTAGTAAAAATACAAAAGAAATAAGTTTTTTTTCTATTCCAAAAAAAAATATTCTCTGATATTCTTGAATAACTCCTTTTTTAGAAAAAAATAAAAGTAATAATTTTTTCAATGAATCAATAAAAGTTATAGAAATAATTGAAGATAAAATTAGATTTATGCAATTTTTAGATAAATTAATTCTAAAAAATTGAATAAATTTATTTATTTGAGAAGAAAATAGTATAAATTATTTAAAAAAATTTACAATAATTGTAAAACCAATTATTATAAATAATGAAAAATGATATATTTGAATAATTTGAAATTTGAATCAAAATTATAATTACAATATATCAGCATTAAAATGAATCATATAAAAAATTTATAAAAATTTATTTAAAGTAGTTTCTAAAGCATCAACCTGTTGAACTCCTACTAATTGCTCTACTACTTCCCCATCTTTCATTATTAAAATAGTTGGTATAGACATAACTCTAAATTGAGCAGATAAACTAGGATTTTCATCAACATTAACTTTTGAAATCTTAGCTTTACCTTCCATTTTTTTAGATAATTCATCTAAAATTGGCAACATTACTTGACAAGGTCCACACCATTCAGCCCAAAAATCAACTAAAGTAACTCCACTTTCAATTTCCTTTTTAAAATTTTCTTCATTTAATATAACTGTCATACTATTTTTTAATTAATTTTAAAATATTAATTATAAAATTAATAAATTTATTAATTTTATAATTAATATTATACTTATTTTGAAAAAATGTAAAATAAAAATAATATATTTTTTGATATTTATTTAATTAATTATATAATTTTTACTATTATATTTTAATTAAATTTATGGAAATCTTTTTTTATTTAATATTATTTGTTTTTTGAAGTTTATTTTGAAGTTTTGCATCTGTTGTAATATATAGGCTAAAATCCTGAGAAAAAGGAATTTTAACTGGTAGAAGTCACTGCTTAAAATGCAAGCATACATTATGATTTTTTGAGCTAATACCAATAGTTTCTTGGATTAAAAACTTATGAAAATGCAAATATTGTTCTGATAAAATATCATCAATCTACCCATTCCTAGAAGTTTCAACCTGAATACTATTTGTATTAATATGATATTTTTTAATAGATTTTAATTTACTTTTATCTTTAAATTTTAATGAAATTATAACATTATTTTTTTGGCTTACAATATGATTTATAACTATTATTTATACTTTTTATGATATTCTATTTCTTGAAATTCATGACTGAATAATGCTATTTTGAATAATATTTTCTATAATATTTTTAATACTTCAAGGTTTTTGAGCAATAGATATTTTTTCTTACCTATGAAATATAAATACTGATCTTTTGCAAAATTTTATTTGATTAGTGATTCTACTTATATCAATTTTATTTTATTATATAATAATGTTTAAAGAACTTAGTCTAAAATATGATTTTTTAATATTATTTATAATTTGATTATTAAATTTTATTTTTATAAAAAGTTTTTGAATTTGAATAGAAAGTAGTTTATTTATAAATATTTGAATTTGAATACTTATAATATTTAGTTTTTTATTTATACAAATAGCAGTTTCTGCTTGAGCCTGGATGTGAGGATGAGATCTTAGAATAGCAATATTAATGGGGTTATTATTATGATACAGCTTCAGTATTGAAGCATTATTTTTAACTTATATTATTTGAAGTATTCTGTGAATATTATTTATAATATTTTCTAAATTTAAAAATTGATTCAAAACAACTTTTAATTCACAAATCCCTTTTTGACCTTTTCTTGCTCTATGATTTTTTAGTATAATATTCTGGCAACAAAATCTTATTGAGATACTAAGTATTTATCTGTAAATATAAATTTTATCTTGTAAACATAAAATAATTTACTATTTTGAAGAAAATAGATATAATTATATTAATTTTAAAAAATAAAAATAAAAAATATGGAAAATAAAAAAGCACTCTTAGCTATAAAAGACTTTATAATAACTTCAGAAAAATCTCTAAAGTCAGCAAAAAAACTCTTAAATGATTTAGCAAAAGAAAATAATGTAGATTTAAATTCTACTATTTCACTAAATACACAATGACTTCATTCATATAATAATGAAAATTCAAAAATTGTGGAATGAGTTTTTACTTGAGAGGAAATGCTAGGAAGTGATGGAAATAAATATCCAATTCCAGTAAATTATGCCTCAAAATCAAAAATGGTACAGTGAGATAAACTAAAGCTAACAATAGACTCTCTTTGAAAAATGACCTATAAACAAATTGCACCAATAGAAAGAGAAATTAAATCAGGATTAGTTACTGAGGATAAAGGAAAATTTCAAATAGTATGTGAATGAAATGTTTATAATTTACTTACAGCAGCTATAACTCATGGAGGAATAAAAATATGAGATACTATTTCAGTTATACTTCCTAAAGGAAAACAAGCATCATTTGCTGCAATTGATTCAATAATTCCAAATATATAAAAAATATTTTTTATATATCTCATTTTCATAACATAGAAATACATATTTTTATATCAAAATATGATATTTTTTTTTCTCCTGATTTTTCTAATTCATCTTTTATTGGTCTAAGAGTTTCAGAATTTCATCCAAATTTATCATTAATTATTTCTTTGATTTTTTTAATATTACTTAATTTAATTAATTTCATAATATCCATCAAAGATAATTGTCCATCTTCATAAAGCTTAATAATATGACTTTCAATTGTCATAGCTCATAAGCCTCTAAGTTTTGGAATCTCTTTTAAAGTTTTTCAAGATTTTAATAATTGTAAAGTTTCTTTGTAAGTTTCTCATCTAGGTTTTGATTCTAATTTTTTTAATCAAGAACTTTTAGTTTTTTTATGAATATTTAATCATACTTTTCAAACTACATACGTATTTAATTCTTCTAAAGCTTCTTTTAATGCTTTATTCCTTATAATAACTGCACTTCAAAGTTCACTTATTCAAAGTATAGGATATTGCCCCTGTGTTTTATATAAATACCCTTCAAATCTAAGTGCATCTATCATAGATCAAATAGTATCTACTGAATAATCTGATAAAGATCCATAATACTGAAATTCATTAAGTCTATTTTGTAATACTTTTTTTTCTTCACTTCCCTCTAAGGTTTTTCTAATTAATACTTGACCAAATTTTTCATCATATTTTTTAACTGTTTCCAAAATAAGAGCAAAAGCAGAAACAGGTATTATTTCTTTCATATCAGTATTTGCAAATTTCTTTTTATCAAGACAAAAGTCACAAGTTCCACAATTATCTCATATTTTTTCTAAATCTTGTTTATCTCAAAAATAATTTAAAATAAATTTTTTTCTACAACTTGGATAAAATAAAAGTCTTTTTATTTGTTCAAGCTTAAAATAAGCTTCATCTTTAAGATCTTTCTGTCTTTTCCAGTCAATTAATAGATGTGAATGGTTTCTTTTTTCTTGAATCAAAGTTACTCCTTTACCTCTAAATCATTTAATTTTTTCAGAATCATTCATACCCCTTAAAACTACATGATACTTTTCAAGTATTTTTAATATATTTCACACTTTCATATCACTTGAAATACCAGAATGAGTAGCTAATTGATACTGAGTCATAGGAATAGATTTTCATTTTCATTCTCAAATTTTTAAATTTTTATACAAAAAATCATATAAATCTGTCACTTCTTTTTTTTCTGGATAAGTATTATCTATAAAAAATTCTTGAATTTTTGTATCTCAATATGAAGCTAAAGCAACTGCAAAACTATTTTTTTCATCTCTTCATGCTCTACCAATTTCTTGATAATAATTTTCTATACTTCAAGGAAGGTTAAAATGAATAATAAATCTAATATCTTTTTTATCAATTCACATTCAAAAAGCATTTGTAGCAACAATTACTTTATAATAATCTTCCATAAATTTATCTTGCATTTGTTCTCTAATTTCTGGAGTCATTGCTCCAGTGTATTTTCAAACTTTTACTTTATATTCTAAAAGCATTTCATAAACTTCATCTACTGCTTTTCTACTAGAACAATAAATAATTCAACTTCAAGGAGTTTTATCTAAAATACTCAAAACTTTTTCTAATTTTTTTTGTTTTTCTGAAATCTCCCTAACAATTATAACTATATTTTTTCTATCAAATCATTTTATAAAACTATTTGCTCAGTCTACTCAAAGTCTTTCAGTAATATCTTTTCTTACTTTCTCAGTTGCAGTTGCTGTTAATCAAATTATAGGAAAACTTCAATTCTTTTTTAAATTCTCTAAAAAACCTAATATTTTCATATAACTAGGTCTAAAATCATGACCCCACTGACTAATACAATGAGCTTCATCAATTGCAACTAATGCAATTTTTAATTTTTCTATAACTCTTAAAAATTTTATAGAATTAAGTCTTTCTGGAGCAATATATAAAAATTTAACTGAATTTGAAGAGTTATTTTTTTCTAATTCTTGTAAAATTTGATCTATTTCAAATTGATCTATTGTAGAATTTATAAGTTTTGCATTTATTCATAAATTAGTTAAGGCATCTATTTGATCTTTCATAAGTGAAATCAGTGGAGAAATAACTATTACTAATCCTTCCATAGCTAAACCTGGCAACTGATAAGTCAAAGATTTTCAACCTCAAGTAGGCATAAAAACAAGAGTATCTTTCCCTGAAATAACACTTTCACAAACTTCTTTTTGTCCTTCTCTAAAAGATTCAAGTCAAAAAGTATCTTTCAAAATTTTTTCTAAATTAACCATATTTATAATTTTATTTATTATATATATACAAATTATATATAATTTTTAATAATTGCAATTTTTAATTAATTTTTTGCAACTTTTATAATTCAAATTTAAATTTTTAATTCAAATTCTTTTTTTCAAAAACTTTTTCAATTAATAATAATTTCTATAAAATGTTTTCAAGCATAAAGTGCTTTTGTAGACATAATTTGTAATTTATGTTTTTTATTAATCTGTAGAGAATGCAGGCCTGCATTCTCTACTTTTTTAATTTTAAAAACTTTAGGTAATAATTTTCAAGCCTTATTTAAAAAATATATTTTATAATCTATTATTAAATTTTCTGATTTTTTAGAATTTATATCAAAGCTAAATTCTAAACTTTCTCAAATTTTTATTACATTATTTTTTATTTCAAAATTATTTATTTCAATTTTTGGATTACTAGAATAACCTAAAAATTCTAATGTTCTTTTATCTCACATTTTAACCAAACTTCTTGTAGAGTGTGAAATAATATAATCTAAATCATTTTTATCAGGGTGAACACAAGGTTCACCCCTACAATCTGTAGGGGCAGTACCTTGTGTCTGCCCTGATTTAATATTTAAATTATTTTTTTTCCACCTCTCCAAAACATCAATAACTAAATCAACATCAATTTTAGAAATATCATTCAAATGATTTGCAACACTTCTAGTTACAAATCTTGATTTATCTGTATATAGATTATCAAGAATTTTTATTGTTTTTTTATAATCTAAATTGATTTTTTGACACCAAGGAAGTTTCTGTCTACTTCCTTCACTAGAGAGTCTTCTAAGATGATAATTTTCTGATTTACTCCACTCAAGCATTTTTTCAAAAGTTTGCTTTTCAAATTTATTTAAGAAAAATCTAATAGATTCTTCAGCTGAAAATCTTGAAGTAATTTTTTCTAAAGCACTAAAACTAAATCCTAAATATTTTTCTTTACATCAATTTTCTGCAACAAATAAAGAATATGGACAAAAAATAAAATCACCAAAATTATTATCTAGAGTTCAATTTTCATCTAGTTCTGGTAATGATTTTAATAAAATATTTACAGTTTTTTTATAATCATTTTTATCTCAAATGTATTTTCTAAACATATCAGAAATATGAAAAATTCTTTGTTTTAATTCTAATTCAGGAAATTTATCCAAAACTTCATTTTCAAATTTTTCACTTAAAAAATCAGGATAAACATTTTTTATTAATCCTGATATATATTCAACTTTTTGTTTATTAAAAAGTTTGTCTTTTAGAGAGAATGAAGGTTTTGTTTTTTTCATAAACTATACTTTTATATTAAAATAAACTTCCCTGTTTATTATTTTCTAAGTTTAATATTTTTTTCTTTATATTTAATCATCAAGCATACACACTTTTTCTTCAAATTCTCAAAGAATTAATTCTCAAAAATTTGTTTTATGATATTGTATTGATATTTTTTTCATAAATTTTTATATTTTTTTTAAAATTTCTTTTCTTTTTTCTTCTGATAAACTATGTAATTTATCTACCATTTTAAACTCAGTTAATTTTATTCCACAAAAATCAAAAGTAGTTTTGTTTAAAAACTTTTTTAAATTTATTCAAGCAAAAAATGGGAAGCTGTAAATCATTTTTGGTGCATCACAAGTTGTAAAAACTTTTGCTGTTTTTCATTTTAATAAACCTTCTGATTTTCAATTTTTATAATTAAAAGCAAAACTAACTGAGAAATTTGTATCAAAAAAGTTTTTCAAAATTGCTGGAACTCATCCCCACCAAACTGGAAAGAAAAAAACCATTTCATCAGCATTTGTTATTTTTTCTTGAATACTATCTCTTTTTTCAGCCTCCAAAATATTTCCAGAATATAATTCTTTCATACTAGAATAATTTAGATAAGTTTGATTTACATCATACAAATCAAGAATTTCAAATTCTTCACATTTTTTACTATAAGCATCAGCCATTGCATGACTAAAACTTTCTTTGCTAGGATTAGCTATTATTATTAGTGTTTTCACCCCAAGGGCATTTGTTTTACTGCACATTTTTTGTTTTTTTATTAAATTAAATTTTTAAGCTAAAAATCACCAAATATAATAAAATAGGTTTTAGGTAGTTTATTTATAAAAAATTTGAAAATATTATTTTCTAATCATTTTTTATCAATTATATATGAAGGAGTATTCAATTTCTTAATTTTATCAGACTTAGAAAATCTATTATATAAATCATCTGCCAAAAAATCTAAATTTCATATTTTATTAACTGAAGATAAAATTTCATTACATTTATTTATTTCTATATTACTTAACATTATTTATCAATAGATTATTATCTAAAATTTTTACTTTTTTTCATATAGGTAAAATATAGTTTTCAACTACATGTCATATTTTATTAATTTTTAACACAGGTATATCTAAAAAATTTAACTTTTCTTTTATTAATTCATCTATGTTATAATTTTTTTTATTTTCAAAATTACAAAATGCAAAATTTCAAATAATAAATCATTTACAATTTTTTAAAAATAATTTATTATTTAATAATTGTTGTATATAAGAAAAAATCCTTTCACAAGGTTCTCATATATCTTCCATAAAAAATATAAAGTCCTTATTTAGCTCTATAGGATCATACTCTGTTCATAATATCAAAGAATATGAAGGAATACATCATCAAATTAATATTCATTTAGCTATTTTTTTATTGTTTAATAAATTTCATTCTATTTTATTTTCTAATTTTGATTTATTAAAAAAATTATTTAATTGATTTATAGAAAAATCTGTAATAGCAGATTTTCATATTTGCCAAATATAATCATAACCATGATATGTAATCATTCATGTTTTTTTATATATAGCATTTAATAATATTGTTATATCACTAAGTCAAAAAA
>CAZPIB010000012.1:0-15002 GCA_964586815.1 uncultured Candidatus Peribacteria bacterium
TTTTTTTGTTTATAGAAATTAATACTAATTTGTTTATTATATATTTTTTAATATAATAATATTATATTTAGTAAAAATAATTTATGAAATTAAAAAATAAAGCTTTTACATTAGTTGAATTGATAGTTGTAGTTACTATTTTAGCTATTTTATGAACAATTGCATTTATATCTTTTACTTGACATACAAGAAATGCTAATAATTCAAAAATCATAAATGACATAAGAAATCTTACTAAAATTATGGAAACTAGACTATCTAAATGAGAATCTTTAGATGATTTAGTTTTAAATACTAAAGCTATTACTAATTGAGTAGATACAAATCTAGGAATATTATCAGGTTCTTATATTTTAGCAGATCTTACTTATGAGGTTTGAACTTTTGATTTTGCAAAAATGAGAATAGATTGAACTAATTTTGTATATTTTAATAGAGGTATAAAAAGAGACTATATATTTGCCTATGTAAAAACACCTCAAAATTTATTTTATCAATTTGCTTGAGAGATAGTAAATCAAGATTGAAAAATAAATGTAATAATTGCTTGAAACTATTTATATATTTCTAGTGCAGATGCTAGATGATTAATTAGTGAAAATTGATTTAATATTTGACTTAAAAATTGAGATACTTTAACTTGAAGCTTATATTAAATAAGATAAAAAATGTCAAAAATAATACTATTAGACAATATAAGAAGTATGCAAAATGTTGGAGCTATTTTTAGAAATGCTGATGGCTCTGGTTTTGATAAACTAGTTTTGACTTGATATACTCCCTTCCCTCCTAGAGGAGATATCTCTAAAACTGCACTTCAAGCAGAGTCTTGGATAGATTGGGAATATTATGAAAATAGTGTGGAAATTATAAAAAAATTAAAATCTGATTGATATAAAATATATTCTGTTGAACTGACTGATGATGCTATAGAATATACTAAATTATTTGAAGAAAAAAATGCAAAGTGAAACAAGTGTTGTGAGTGTGAAAAAATAGTTCTTATAATGTGAAATGAGGTTACATGAGTAAGTAAAGAATTACTTGATTTATCAGATAAAAAAGTTATTATTCCTATGAAGTGAAGAAAAGAATCTTTAAATGTTTCTGTTGCTGCTTGAATTGTTATGTATGCTATTTAAAATAATATGTTAAAAAAAATACTAATTACATTTTTTGTTTTATTTTTAAATTTATTTTGAATATATAATATTTCTGCTTGAAGTATAATTTCAGTTGAAAATGTTTTTTTAGATATTTCAAAAAATTATATCTATTATGATAAGTTGCAAACACTTTTTGATAAATGAATAATTTCTCCATGATATGATAATAAATTTCATCCAAATAGATTGCTAAATAGAGATGAATTTATAGGTATTGCTCAGGAAACTAGTTGTAAAAGATGTATTGTTCCAAATACAGATACTTACTTTTTAGATAAATATAATCAAAAACCTTTTTTTGATGTAGGCTTAGATAATAAATACTTCTACTGTATTGCTGATGCTAAATATAATAATTTTGTTTTATGATATAGACCTTGAGATAGATGTAATGATGGAACAGGCAAAGATTGAGAAATTCCATTTTGTACAAAAAATAATATAAAACTTGAAGAAGCTTTGGCAGTTATTATGAGAATGTCATGAATTATGAGTGTAATAGAAGCTGAAAAAATAGTTTTAGAAATAAAAGACTGAAAAAAATTTCCAGATCTAGCTATAGATATGAAACCTAAAAATATTGATGGAACAGTTAATTCTTTTTATCCATATTTCAAAAAAGCATTAGAGTATAAAATTATAGATTATGATAATTTATGAAATAAAACAATATATAGATTAATTGAAAAAAAATGATCACACTTGAGACCAAGTCAAGTTATAACAAAGCAAGATTTTTTAAAAATGGCTTATATTACCCTAAAAGCTAATTCTTGTAATGATTTTATAGATGATAGTCTAGCTGTTAAAATCAAGATATATGATAATAATTGTAATATAGAAAAAGAAAAAAATAAGCAGTGTAGTTTATCGGATTTACAAGATAAAAATAATATATTTGATTTTTGAACAAAAGAATGATGAATATGTGAAAAATGAGTAGATAAAAACAACTGATATATTTGGAGGTTTTTTAATATAAATACTTGAAAACAAATTATTAAACATGGTAAATTTATAGATAATTATGAATTTTTAGAATCCTGACAATATAGAATTTTTCTTAGAATTACAGATAGATGTGGAAATACTTGAGAAGTATATAATAGTTTGTATATAGACAAATTTGAAAATATAAATAGATTAGAAAATTGACTATGATTAGATGTGATTGCAGATAGGGTTTACTGAGAATGACCTTTAAAAGTAAATTTTGAATCAATAGTAGATTGATGAGAATGACCATATAGATTTATATGGGATTATTGAGATTGAAAAACTGGAGAATGAAAAAATACAACACATGTTTTTGAAAACCCTTGAGTATATGAAGTAAAAACAAAAGTTGTAGATAAAAATTGACTATCCTCAGAGGTAATCACTGTTATAAAAGTTGTAGAAAATATAAATAAGATAAGTTTATCTATAAAGGCTGATCCAATTATTTGAAACTGACCATTACAAGTCTCTTTAGAATGAATTCTAAAATGAGCAGAAGGACCTTATGAATATATTTGGGATTTTTGAGATTGAAATAGCTCAAAATGAAAAATAGTTAAACATACATTTATAAAAAAAGGAATATATAAAGTACGTTTAACTGTTAAAGATAAAAATTGAAATTCATCTCAAGCTATGATATCAATTAATGTATTAAATAATATTTGTACTAATGACTCGGATTCTGACTGAATAAATGATTGCTTGGATAAATGTTCACTTATTGCTTGAAAAACTAAAAATAGTTGATGTCCAATTTTTTTAGAAGATATAAAAAATCCTTTCTCTGATTTACCTGAATGTTTACTAAATCAAAAAAAAATATCCTATATTTTTTGAAATGTATTTTGTAATACTTGTCCTTGTTCTAGTTCTATTGATTTCAGAGCTACTATTAGAAAATGTGATTTCATAATGCCTGCAATTACTTCTCCAAATGAAAAAAATATATATGCTAGGTGAGATTTATTTCAAATAAAACATTAATTTTAAAAAGCTATTTTTTAATAAAAAAATAGCTTTTTAAAATATGTTCTGGAATGATTTTTTTCATATCATCTTTTATTTCTGCAATAAAATTAAAATCTTTTCAATAAATTTTAAGATTTAATTCTATTGCATGAAGTGCTTGTCTATGAAGCTGAAACCTAGTGGCTACTTCTTTATTTATTCTTATATTTCAGTAAATTTTATCTCAAATAATTGGATATCATAAAGATGCTAAATGTACTCTTATTTGATGAGTTCTTCCAGTTTCTATTTTTATTTTTACAAGTGTGTATTTATTATCAATATAATCAATTATTTCTCCATAAGTTATTGCTATTTTTGGTGATACTGGATTTGTAATAGTCATTCTAAGTCTATTATTTGGATCTCTTCAAATATAACTTTCTATTTTAAAATTTCTTGTTTTAATCTTTCCAAAAACAATTGCTAAATAATACTTATCAATATCTCTATTTTTTATAATCTTACTTAAATAATTCATCATTTTATCAGTTTTGGCTATTAAAATAGCTCAAGAAGTATCTTTGTCAAGCCTATGAACTATTCATGGTCTTTCTATTCATCAAATACTAGGAAGATTATTTTTACAATGGTATAATATACCATTAACTAGTGTGTTTTTATTTCCTTCAAATCCAGGAACTGGATGAACATTTATTTTTGCTTCTTTATTTAATACAAGAATTTCCCTATCTTCAAAAATAACATCAAAATTCATTTTTTCAGGTAAAACTTCATTTAATTTTTCAATAATTATTTTAATCATTATTTCATCAGAATTTTTTATTTTTATATTTTTTAAAATTTGTTTACTATTAACTAAAACATTTCATCTATCGATCATTTTTTGAATGTAGCTTCTTGAAAAATCATGAAAAAGAATAGATAAATACATATCTATTCTTTTAGATTTTTCTTTTATTAGTACACAGAAATTATAATTCATATTTACATATTATAAACCTAAGCTTTTTTTAATTTCTTTTTCTTTTTCTTTTGCCTCTTTTTCTAATTTAGTATTTAGTATTTCAGACATATATAAATCTCCAAGCTCTAACCATTCTGATTGCTGTTTTATAAGAAGTTTTTTAATATCTTCTGCATTTTTTGTAGCTAAATCTTTAAACTTAATCCTTTCTTCTGTAAATACTTTAGATAATTCATCAAATTGAAATTGACTTAAGGTTGGAGAAGCATCTACCACTCTCTTTTTTTCTTGAGTATTTAAAGATAAGCTATGTTTTAATAAATCAAGGAAATCTTCCTCATTTATCTTTACTTCTTCTGAATGTTTTTTAATAAATTCTAAAATAATAGCATCAACTTTTTCTAATGATATATTTACATCTCACATAAATTTTGAATATTATTTATAAAATATTATCTAATTAAAAATTAGTATACTGAAAATTCTAATAATTCAAATTAAAAATAGTTAATTTTTGACCCTTAGTGAAAATATATTATAATTATTTTCTAAACTAACTCTCTAAAAAAATGCATCTGTTTTTCTGCCTCTTTAGTCATTGCTCAAATATGAGGAGTTAATAAAACATTTGGTAATTCCAGTAATTCCAGTTTTGGGTCATTTGGCTCTTGCTCCCAAACATCAGCAAAAAAATTGGATTTTTTATTTTCTCTCAAAAAATTAATTAAAAGTTTTTCATTTATGATTCAATCTCTTGAAGTATTTACTATAAAAACATCTTTTTTTAAAAATTTGATTTCATTTTTTCATAAAAAATTTTTTGTAGATTCAAGAAGTGGAATATGAAAAGAAATAATGTCTGAGAATTTAAAAATATCATTTTTATCTTCTATAAATTCACAATATTTATTAGCTTCAATATCTTGTTTTTTAAAAAATGGATCAAAAATATAGAATTTTTT
This sequence comes from uncultured Candidatus Peribacteria bacterium, assembly GCA_964586815.1. GTDB lineage: Bacteria > Patescibacteriota > Gracilibacteria > BD1-5 > UBA6164 > CAWUJK01. The sequence continues at coordinate 5,067 of CAZPIB010000012.1, forward strand.
TACTCAAAAAGCCTTAAATCTTTCATAAATTTTTTTTCAAATATTTCAAAAACCAACTATTCAAACAGATTTATTTCAAAATTCAGTTCCCATATATTTAAATCTGTTTTCTATTCCATCAAATCACTTATTCAATTTTCTAGCTAAATTTAAAACTCAAGCTAAAACTAGGTCAGCTACAGAATTTGCATTAGCTCAAGGAGTATTTAAAACTTTTATTTTTCTTTTTTCACATTCTTTTAAATCAACTTTATTAAGACCAACTCCAACTCTAGCTATATATTTCAAATTTGGATATTTATTTAAAAGTTTAGAATTTACAGTAATTTTACTTCTAATAACTATAACTTCAATTTCTTCTTTTTTATAATTACTTTCTAAACTAGAGATATGATTATTTTTTTCTAAATAATCTAAATATTGTATTTTTATTTCTGGAAAATTTTCAAGTAAAAGTATTTTCATTTTTTAAATAATTAAGCATTAAATATCGATCTTTAAAGATTCTAGCTTTGTTTTAAAAAATACAAAAATTTCAAACTAGAATATTATATAAATTTTTTCATCATTATTTTTGATTCTCTATCCATTGTTCTTTCTTTTAAAATTTGTTTTTTTTGGTAAGATTTTTTTCATTTTGCTAATCAAACTTTCATTTTTATAAGACTTCATTTAAAGTAAAGCTCTAGTGGTAAAACTGAGTATCAAGCTTGTTTTAATTTTCCACATAAAAATATAATAGTTTTTTTATGTAAAAATACTTTTATATCATGAGTTGATTCTATAGTGTCTCTATTAGCTAAAGCTTTCCAAGCAGTTATATGTATTCACTTAGCATAAAGTGTTCAACTACTACAACTTATATAGCTTCATTTTAGATTAACTTGTCCTGCTCTTATAGATTTTGCTTCATATCATTTTAATTCAATTCCTGCTTCCCAAGAATCTACTATTTCATAATCAAAAAAAACTTTCTTATTTTTTGTAATCAGTTTATGTGACAATTTTCTTTCCATAAATTATTATTTTTTCTTAATTTCACCTTCACTTGATTTTTTCTGAAGTCAAATTCTATTTTTAGATAAATCTACTTGAATAATTTCAAACTCTATCATATCTCCTATATTTACTATATCTTCTATTTTTGTGACTCTTTCTTTCGATAGCTTTGAAATATGAATCATTCATGAATTTTTTCATTTATACTCAACTATTACTCATACTCAATCTATAATCTTTATTGCTTTTCAAATATCTTTATATCAAACTGTTGGAATCCAAAGCATTTGTTTTATTTCTTCTATTGCCTTATTTCAATTTTCTCCTGTCTTTGCTGTAATTGTAGTTATTCAATCATCAGCTATTGAAATTTTTACCTCATATTCTGCTTCAAGTCTTTGGACATTTTCTCATCATTTTCAAATAACTGATCTTATTTTATCTTCTGGAATAATCAAAGTCATTATAAGTGGAGCATATTTTGATAAACTTGATGATATTTTTGGAATTATTTCAAGCATTTTTCACATAATAAAATCAGTTGCAATTTCTCCTTGCTCAAATGCTTCTTTAAAAATTCACATTGAAAGACCTTTTATTTTTACATCAAGCTGTAAAGCTGTAATACCATTTTTGGATCTTGTTAATTTAAAATCCATATCTCAAAGAAAATCTTCTTGAGCTTGAATATCAGATAATATTTTATATTTTCAAGTTGTTTCATCATAAATCATACCCATTGCAACACCTGAAACTGGAGACTTTATAGGAACTCATGCTTGCATTAAAGCCATAGTTGAACCACAAACTGAAGCCATAGAACTAGAGCCATTACAAGTCACTATTTCTGAAACAAGCCTCATAGTATATGGGAATTCTTCTATACTGGGTAAAACTGGAACCAAAGCTCTTTCAGCTAAATATCAATGACCTATTTCTCTTCTACCAACTCATCTATTCATTCTAACTTCTCAAACTGAATATGCTGGAAAATTATAATGGTGAATATATCTTTTTGTATCTTCTGGCATCATTCATTGTATAATCATTTGATCATCTGGTCCTCATAAAGTAGCAATTGTTAATGCTTGAGTCATTCACCTTTGAAAAAGTGCTGAACCATGAGTTCTAGGAAGTAGTCAAGTTTCTCAAATAATATCTCTTACCTGATTTGTACTTCTTCCGTCTAATCTCCTACCTTTTTCTAAAATATTTTTTCTCATTACTTCTTTTACTCTTTTATAAACAAGTCCTCCCACAAAACTTGAGTCATCTTCTTTAGATATTATATCTTTATTTTCTAAAAAATTCTTTACTTCAATATCTAAATTATTTAATTCATTTTGAAAATCTTTTTTAGATTTTTCATATAAGATTTCCATCTTATCTTCAGTTAAAAATTCTTTAACTAAATCATATATGCTTTCATCAGGTTTATTAAAAGTTGCTATTATTTCAGGAATTCAGAATTCTTTTTTATAAAGTTTTATAAAATCAATTTGTGCCATACACATCTCTTTTATAATATTATATGCAAACTCAATTCAAGACAACATTTCAGTATTACTAACTTCTGAAGCTCCCGCTTCAATCATAGTAATAGCACTCATAGTTCATGCAACTATCAAATTTAATTTTGCTTTTTGTTCTTGTTCTATACTTGGATCAGAAATAAAATTTCCTTCAAAATCTAAAGCAATTTTTATTCAAGAAATAGGTCCTTCAAAAGGAGCTCAGCTCATCATAAGAGATAAAGAAGCTGTAGTTATTCACCAACTACCTAAATCTTTTTCTCAATTAGCTGATAATACTGAAACAATGATTTGAGTATCATTAATTATTCATTTTGGAAACATTGGTCTAATAGGTCTATCAATTAGTCTTGCAGTAAGAGTAGCTAAATCACTTGGTCTTGCCTCTCTTCTTTGAAATCTATTTCCTCAAATCAGACCTGTGGCATAAAATTTTTCTTGAAAATCTACTACTAAAGGAAAAAAATCAGCTTTTTCATTTAATCATTCAGTCTTAAATCAAGCTGAAGTAAAAACTATATTTTCTTCAGTATCACTCATAGTTACTGAACCTGCTGTAAGCAAAGCTAACTTTCAAGTTTCAAAACTATAATTTTTTCCTCAAATATTATAACTCTTTTTTAATGGAGTTATTTTAGTAGCATTTATATCTGATAATCCTATCATAAATTAATATTAATTATGTAAAAAATAAATTCCTTATTTTTTATTATATAAAAAATGTATTAAAATACAAAATAGAAAAAGAAATTGAAAAATATGAGAAAATTATTAAAATTTTTTAAAATAAGATTAAATTATTAGTAATTAATATCTTAACTTTTTAAATAAAAAAATAAATGAAAAAAGACTTTATAGAATATATAAAAAAAGAATTTTGATTTTTAGAAGAAGAAGTTGAAAAATTTGAGTCATCATTAAATACTTCATTAAAAAAATCTATTAGAATAAATACTAATAAAATTTCTATTGAAAATTTCAAAAAAAGAGTCAAAAAAAATAACTGGACTTTGACTCCTACTAATTTGTGAAAAAATACTTTTTATATAGATAGAGTTGAAGCTAGGCAACTGGCTCTTTGAAATACTCCTGAACATATTGCAGGGTATTTTTATGTACAAGAAGTAGCTGCTAGTTCTAGTCCTTTTTATATGTCTTGAGATAAAATTGATGAGAAAGAATATTTAATTTTGGACATGAGTGCAAGTCCTTGAGGTAAAACTACTCAATTACAAGAGTACTATCCAAATAGCTTGATAGTTGCAAATGAACTTGATAAATCTAGATTAAAATGATTCTTTTCAAATCTTGATAGAATGAGTTCTTTAAAAACTGTTGCTACAAATTATGATGGTAGATTTTTTAAAAATACTCCAGAAATATTTGATAAAATACTTCTTGATGCTCCTTGTTCTTGAGAATGAACAGCATTTAAAACTGATGAAGCTCTTAAATACTGGAATTTGAAAAACATAAAAATAATTTCAAAATTGCAGTATTGACTTTTGGATTCTGCTATAAAATCTTGTAAAGTAGGTTGAGAAATTGTTTATTCTACTTGTAGTTTAAATAAAATTGAAAATGAATGAGTTATAAATAAAGCTCTTAAAAAATATGACAAATATCTTGAAATTGTTCCAGTTTCAGATAAGTTTAAATTTATGAGGAATTGGCCACATTTAAATTTTACTGGTTGATTTTTTGTAGCAAAAATAAAGAAAATAAAATCTCTAGAAAATATAAAAAAAATTATAAAAATAAAACAAAATATAGAAAAAATAAACTCAACAGATAAGAAAAAGGTTTTAAGTTTTTTTAAAAAAACTTTTTATTTTGATATTTCTAAATATTGATTATATAATTATAAATGAGAAATTCATTTATTAAAAAATAATCTTGAAAAAGTAATTGAAAAAATATTTTTATATAAAATTTGAATTAAAATATGAGAATTAAAAAATTGAATTTTTGTTCCAAATTTCTATTCTGGAACTTTTATAAAATTTACTAAAAATATTTTAGAAACAAATAAATCTGATTTAGATAAATTATTAAAATGATTTGAATTAGAAACTAAGTTATCTGATGATTATTATCAAGTAATTTATGATAATCTAGAAATGTGAACAGTAAAAGTAAAAAATTGAAAAATAAAAAGTCTAATTCCAACTAAGTTAATGAGGAATTAAAAAATTGCAGAAATAAATTATTTATATAAAATTAAAAATTATGCAATATAAAATATTTTGATGTAAAGTAAATAAATACTACACTGATAAATGGTTAAATTCTAAATATTTAAAAAATAAAAAGGGTATTTTTATTGCTAGTTGTGTTGTTACTGATCAAGCAAAAAGAAAGTGGGTAAAATTTGTAAAAGATATTTTTAAAAATAAAGAATTAAAAGAAAATGAGAGTATTTTTATAAGCTGATGCTGAGCATTTAAGGATTGAAAAGCACAGATAGATTTTTTTGATTTATACTCAGATTTGAAAGAATTTAAATCCAGAATAGAAATTCTTTGAGAGGATCCAGAAAAAAAGAAACTAGAATGAAAAAAAGAAATAAAAAAATTAGACTTAAGTAAATTGAAAGAAAAACTTAAAAAAACTGAAATCTACACAAAAAAATTTATATTAATTCAATGATGATGTAATAGTTTCTGTAGTTTTTGTTTAACTGTTATAAAAAGATGAAGACATTATTTTAGAGCAAAAGAAGATTTAGTAGAAGAAATACAAGAATTTTTAGATTCTTGATGAAAAGAAGTTGTACTAACTTGAATAAATCTGGCATCTTGGGGACTTGAATCTACAAATCCAAAAGTTTCTCCAGTTAATAAAACAGAAGAAGTAGAATCACATTTATCAGAATTACTTGAATATATTTTAAAAAATACAAGAATTAAAAGACTTAGAATTTCTTCAATTTGACCAGAATTTGTAGATGAAAAATTACTTAAAATTTTTGAAAATAAAAGAATTTATCCTCATTTTCACTTTTCTATTCAATCAGGAAGTGATAATGTTTTAAAAAATATGAGAAGACATTATACTTGAAATTTTATGAAAAATATTTTATTAAATTTAAGAAATATAAAAAGAGAAGATAATATAGGTATAGGTATTTGAGCAGATATAATTGTGGCTTTTCCTTGAGAAACTGAAAAAGATTTTAAAAAAACCTTAAATTTAATTTTAGAATGTAAAATTACAAAAGTTCATGTCTTCCCTTTTTCTTCTCATAAATTTTGAGAAAATGTTCCGGCTTGATTTTACAAAGAGCAAATTAATGATAAAATAAAAAAAGATAGAATGTTTGAAATAATGTCTTTATCTGAGGAAATAAGAGATAATTTTATTGATGAAAATATTTGAAAAATATTTGAAGTATTGATTGAAGTTGTAAAAGAGGATAATTGAAAAATAAAATGGAAAGGCTGGACACAAAATTATATTGAAGCAAATAATGAAAATATAGAAATAATTTCTTGAGAAATAAAAAGAAATGAAATAATTATTTGAAAATTAATGAAATAATTCAAGGAGATAAACTCAACTTGTTAGTATTAAATTATTTTTATGAAAAAAAATATTATAAAATAAAAATTGCTAGATTTAAGTTTTTGATTAATATTAGTTTAAGTAATTGTAAAGTAATTTTTAAAAGTTATTATAAAATAATAAAATCCAAAATGAAGAAATTTTTAAAATTTATAAAATATTTTTTTAAATATTTGCTTATAATAATATTTCTAGCTATTTTATGATTGACTATTTTTAATCTATTTCAAACTCCTTCTCTAGATAGAAATTGGATGAAAACAGATAAAATTTTAGCTGGAATTGATTTTTATGAAAATAAAGTATTTATCAAAAATATTAGAGATTTTAAGCATATTTCTTTAGAGGAATTTGAAGTTAATTATTATGATAGTACATTTTATTTAGATAAAATTAATTCAGTTTATTATATTGTAGAACCATTTTGATATTTTGATTGACCTGCTCATACTATGCTTAGTTTTGGTTTTTCTGACTGACAATATGTTGTAATTTCAGTTGAACTTAGAAAAGAAGTTTGAGAATCTTTTAATCCATTTCTTTGAATTGCAAATAGGTATGAACTTATGTATTTAATTTGAAGTGAAAGAGACTTGATAAGATTAAGGGCAAATGTAAGAAAAAATGAAGTTAGAATGTATCCAATTAAAGCAAGTAAAGAAAAAATGCAATCCTTATTTGTTTCTATGCTGAAAAGAGCAGATAGATTAAGTAGATATCCAGAATTTTATAATACAATTTATAATACTTGTGCTACAAATATATTAAAACATGTTAATGAGTTAAGAGAAGAAAAAGATAAAATCTCACCATTTAACTTAAAGATAATTCTTCCATATAACTCTGATAAAATTGTTTTTGATGAATGATTAATGAATACAGAATTAAATTTTGAAGAAGCAAGAAAACATTTTAAAATAAATGAGCTTTCTATAAAATATTGAGATAGTAAAAATTATAGTCAAAAAATAAGAAAAAAAATGCGCAGTGAAACAAGTACTCTTGGGGTACTCAGTGAAACAAGTGACCTTGGAGTGAAATAATTATTTGAAAATCAATAAACTAAATATGTTTTATTTAATAATAGTAGTCGGAGTAGCTTTAGATTTATTTACAAAAAATCTTGCTCTTACAAAATTACAAGAACAAGTAAATATTTTTTGAGATTTTCTTTTTTTAAAATATATAGAAAATACTTGAATAGCTTTTTCTATTCAGATTACTTGATTAAAATATTTAACTATTATTTTAATAATTTGAATATTTTTATATTATTTTTATGAGAAAAAAACTATAAAAAATAATCATTTGCTTGATTTAAGTTTTTGATTAATATTAGCTTGAGGAATTTGAAATGGAATTGAAAGAGTTTTTAATTGATTTGTAATTGATTTTATTTGAGTTAAATACTTTGCTGTATTCAATTTAGCTGATATATTTATAACTATCTGAGCAATGATTTATTTATATATTTTATTTAAAAATAAAAAGTAATTATGGGTTTTTGACCAGAAAAATTAGAATTAAAAGATTTAGGAATTAATTCGCTTTGAGCACTTATAGCATGAATTATATGAAGTATTTTTATGCTTGTTATAATTTTTTTATTATCTGGTTTTATAAATATAAATGATGGATTTACTGCAAATAGAAGCTGAGCTTGAAACAATAGCTTAATTTTTCCACTTATGCTTTCTATTATAACTTTTTTATCTACAAGTATTTCAATTTTTCTTACATACTTTTTCTTGCATTATGCAAACCCAGAAAGATATAAAAAAAATAATATCATATTAGGACAAATAGCATTTTTTACATTTTTTATATATTTATTTTTTGCACCAGCTTATATTTATTTATGACTTATAGATTATGATTATATAATGATAGTTTTTTTACTTCATACAATAATAGCAGTTTTTTGAACTAGTTTAATTGTAGAGGTTTTAAATAATTATAGATATGTATTAGTTTCTGTTTATGGAAGTTTTATGTGATTATTTTCATCTCTTATTATTATAAGTTTAATTTTTTGAAATATTGATTGAGCTAATGCAAAATTAATTTCTCTATTATTTTTGCTACCACTTATAAATCTTATGCAAGTTTTTTTTAAATGATTATTTGATTTAGGATATTTTCATTATAACAAAATTACAAATCAAGATCAAATTTGAGATATTTTTTATCAAATTGAACTTGAAGAAAAACAAGCTCTTAGAGAGGAAGAAGAAAAAAATAGTATTTAACTAAAAATAATATATGATAGATATAGTAAAACAAATAATAGATTTTTATTATGAAAACTCTACAAAACCAAAAATAGAAGACTTAAATATAAAAAATCCTGAACTTTTAAATAAGACAGGTAGTATTTTTGTGACTCTATATTTAGATTGAATAATCAAATGAAGCTCAGGTAACATAAAAGAAATAGAGGAAAATATTGTTTTAGAATTAATTGAAAATACTATTTCAGCTTTAGAAGATTCTAGATTTATAAAACCAAATTCAATAGAAAAAAATAAAATAAAAGTTAGAGTTGATGAAATAACTAATAGATGAAAACCACTTAATGATTGAGAAATAAAAAATATAGACCCAATAAAATATTGAGTTTTAGTTATAAAAACTGATTATGAAAAATCAGCTACTATTATACCAAATATTTCTTGAAGTTTAATAACTTGAGAAGATTTTATAGCAGTTTTATCAAAAAAATTATGAGAAGATTTTGATGATAAAAATTATTTAGTCTATAAAATAGAAACTAAAATTGAAAGTAATTTATAATAATAAAATATGTCAGATAAAGAGTTTTTACTTTTTTGAATTTTGTTTTTAATAGCTTTTTTGTTATTTATTCTTATTTTTTTGGTTATTAGAAATTCTTATAAAAATAATGATAATAGTTCAAATAAATTAATTCAAAATCAAATATTTAATTTATCAAAAATAATGGATGATAAATTAACAAAAAACTTTAATACAAATTCTCAAATTTCACAAAATTCAAATATTTTAATAGAAAATATTACAAAAAAACTCACAAATTTGGAAGAAACAAATAAACAAATAAAAGATATTTGATGACAATTAGAATGACTTGAAAGTATTTTAAAAAATCCAAAAAATAGAGGTATTTTATGAGAATATTTTTTAGAATCTGTTTTAAAAAATATTCTACCACCAGCAAATTATAAATTGCAATACAGATTTAAATCTGGAGAAATAGTTGATGCTGTTATTTTTATAGATAAAAAAATAGTTCCAATTGATTCAAAATTTTCTCTTGATAATTATAATAAAATCTTGCAAGCAGAAACTAGTACAGAAAAGAAAGCTTTTGAAACTGAATTTAGAAAAGATTTAAAAAAAAGAATTGATGAAACTTCAAAATATATAAAACCATCAGAAAATACTATGGAATTTGCTTTTATGTTTATTCCTAGTGAATGAATTTATTATGATTTACTTGTAAATAAAGTATGAACACTAGAAGTAAATACTATTGATTTAGTCGAATATGCATTTAAAGAAAGAAAAGTTATTATTGTTAGTCCAACAAGTTTTTATGCTTATTTGCAAACAGTTATGCAATGACTTAGAGCTATGGAAATAGAAAATTCAGCCAAAGAAATAAAAAAACAAATTTGAAACCTATCAAGACATTTAAATAGTTATGAACAATATTTATTAAAACTTTGAAATACTTTAAATACTTCAGTTAATCACTATAATTCAGCAGAAACAGAATTTAAAAAAATAAATAAAGATATATTTAAAATTACAGGAGAGAAAAAAAAGTTATAAAAATTACTTACTTAATTGATATTTTCAA
>CAZPIB010000012.1:15102-17019 GCA_964586815.1 uncultured Candidatus Peribacteria bacterium
ATTACAGGAGAGAAAAAAAAGTTATAAAAATTACTTACTTAATTGATATTTTCAATATATAAATTTTAAACTCAAAGAACCTAAAAAAATTGAATTTATTATTTTAAAATAAACAAGCAATATAGGGCTTTATGAAAATAAGAAAGAAGAAATAATTGAAAATATAATTGATAGTAAAAAGAGAAAAGTATTTTTTATTGAAATTACTTAAGAAAAAAGATTTACAAAATTTGTAAATCTTTTTTCCTCATAAACTATTTAGGCATTTTCTCAGTACATAAATACCAATCTTTGTGTTCATATTTAGCTGGATTTGCAACAGATTCTTCCATTGAAGTTGCTGGTGGAACAATAACATCACTTCCAAAAATTGAGTTATTTGGCCAGTTAGCTGGAGTAGCTCTACCATGATTTTCTGACATTTGTAGAGAATCAATTAATCTTAAAATTTCATCAATATTTCTACCATTAGCTAATGGATAATACATAAGTGCAGCAATTTTTCATTTTGGGTCAATGAAGAAAACAGCTCTAACAGTGTGAGAGTCATCAGCTGAAGGTTGCATCATTCAGTAGTTTGTTGCTATTGAAGGGTGAGCAGCAATTGGGAAAGTAATATCTACATTAAATTTTTCTTTGATATTTTTTACCCAGGCAATATGTGAGTGAATTCAATCAACTGAATAACCAATTAGTTCTACATTTCTTTTATCAAATTCTTCTTTTTTTTCTTGAAATCAGATAAATTCAGTAGTACAAACTGGAGTAAAATCAGCTGGATGACTAAATAAAACTACCCACTTCCCTTTATAATCAGCAGGAAAGTTAATAGGTCCAGTTGTTGAAGCACAACTAAAAGCTGGAGCTTCTTCACCTATTAAAGGTATTCTAGGAGCATCATAAAAATCAAAATCTTGCATAATATGTATAGTTAGTTTTTAAAATAAATGGTGTAATTTTTATATCTTGTCTTGATGAAATTTTTCATTTTCATTATGAAAATCTGCTTCTATAGTTTTACTATCAATATGAATTTCTAGCATTTTATTATGTGCTTCTAGTGCTTTTTTATATAAACTTTTTATAATATGTTTATTAAAAATAAAATAATGAAAATTATTCTCATAAGTCCATATTATAGTTTCTCAAAATTAAGTCAAATTTAAAATGAGAATTATTCTCAATTAAATTTGCAAGTTTTTGGATTGAAAAATTGAAGAAAATGATTATAGTAAAATTAATATTTAACTTTAAAAATTTTTTATGAAAGCTCAAGAAACGAAAATTTTACATTTTTTAGCATGACATAATGCTAACTTTATAATTCCAGTTTATCAAAGAAATTATGATTGGAAAAAAGAGCAATGTAAACAACTTTTTGATGATTTAATTCAAATAACAAAAGAAAATTATAGAACTCATTTTATGTGAGCAATTGTTATATTTGATGAAGATCAACATTGATGACAAGAATTACTAATTATTGATTGACAGCAAAGATTAACAACAATTTCATTACTTCTTTTAGCTTTATATAAAGTTTTAGAACAAAATAATATAAAATCTAACATTACAAAAGAAGAAATACATGATGTTTATTTAGTTAATAAATTTTCTAAAGATAAATCTAAAAAAATTAGATTAAAGCCAGCGAAAAATAATAGAGAGGCTTTTAACTCACTTTTTGAATGAAAAAAAATAAAAGAAGAAAATAATGTAATTATAAATTTTAATTATTTCTATAATAGAATTTTAGAACAAGAAATTTCAATTGATGAATTATATAAAGCAATTCAAGAATTACTTATTGTAGAGGTTATTTTGAAAAAATGAGAAGATGACCCTCAATTAATTTTTGAAAGTTTAAATTCTACATGACTTGATTTAACAGAAGCTGATAAAGTTAGAAATTATATT
>CAZPIB010000012.1:17036-17582 GCA_964586815.1 uncultured Candidatus Peribacteria bacterium
AAGAAACTGAAAAACAAGAGGAATTATATAATAAATATTGGTCTATAATAGAAGAAAATACAAGAATTAATAATATTGATTATGTTAGTGATTTTTTAAGAGATTATTTAACTTTTATTGAAAGAAAAATACCTACAAAGTCTAAAGTTTATCTTATTTTTAAGGATTTTATAAAAAAGAATGATTTTGATAACAATATTGAAGAATTATTAATAAAATTATTGCAATTTTCTGGATATTATAAGATTATTATTAATTCAAGTGATGAAAATAAAAACATTTCAAAAGTTTTAAAAAGAATTAATAAATTAGAGACAATTGTTGCATATCCTTTTTTATTAGAATTATATTCTAAATTAGAAGCTCAAATCATAAATAAAGATGATTTATTAAAAATTCTTTTAACTATAGAATCTTTTGTATTTAGGAGATTTATTTGTGGAGTACCTACAAATGCTTTGAATAAAATTTTTATGCTTTTATCAAAAGATATTGAATCTCATGATTGACATGAAACTGATTATGTTAATATTTTTAATTTTGTGC
>CAZPIB010000013.1:0-17534 GCA_964586815.1 uncultured Candidatus Peribacteria bacterium
TTGATGAACATAAATTAAATGAATATGTAGTTATAATTGAAGATTTAAATAGATTATCAAGAGATATTCAAGTTCATCATCTATTAAAAGAAGAATTTAAAAAGAGAAATACAACTTTAGCTTGTGTTAATTTTAAATTTGAAAAATCTCCAGAATGAGATTTTAAAGAAAATATTTCAGTTGTAGTTGCACAATATGAAAAAGATAAGAATAAGCAAAGAGTAATAGATAGACAAAGAGCAAGATTAGAGCAATGATTTTGGTGTTTCAGAGTGCCTTTAGGTTTTAAATATACTAAGTCCCCTAATTGATGAAAAATAGTAATACAAGATGAAGAAATAAGTAAAAAAATAAAATATGCTTTTGAAAAATATATTAATAATGAATTAGATACACTTTGAGATTTACTAATATATTTAAACAATAAATGAATTAAAATTAAATGATTATGAAAAAATAATAGAATTCTATCATTATCATCTATTCATAATTTAATAACAAATCCATTATATGCTTGATACTTAAAAGTTGAAAAGTGGAATATTTGATTAACTAAAGCAGAACATAAATGAATAATTTCATTAAAAACATTTGAAAAAATTCAAAATAAATTAATTTCAAAATCTCAAAGAAAAAGACAAATAGAAACTAATTTAATCAGAAAAGATATTAGTGATGATTTCCCATTAAGATGATTTTTATATTGTGAAGAATCAAAATGAATGTTTAGTGCTGGTTGGACTCAATGAAAAACTAAAAAAATTCCTTATTATACATTTCCTAGAAAATCTCCATTACATTGAAAGAGTTTAAATAGAGATAAATTCCATACTAAATTTGAAAATATATTAAAATTCTTTCAGCCAAAAGATGAATTAATAAATACTTTTGAAAAAATAATAATACATATATCAAACAAAAACAAGAAAGAAGATGAAGATACAAATAAAATTTTAAAAAAAGAACTTAATAATATAGATAAAAAAATCAATACATATATTGAAAGAATTTGAGAAACTAAAAGTCAAATATTATTACTAAATTATGAAGAAAAAATAAAAGAATTAGATTTAGAGAAAAAGGAAATTTCTATAAAAATGAAAAATAATTTAAAAAATGTTTGAACTCCTATAAAAAAGAAACTAAAATTAGCTAAAAATTCCCTTGAAATATGGAATATATGAGATTTAGAAACAAAGAAAAAACTTATAAAAAACATATTTCCTGAATGAATTCCTATCACTAAAAAAAGACAGGTTTGAACTCCTATCTTTTCCCTTATTTATCAGTCTTTTTCTATATGAAAAAGTTCAGTTTCAAATATGGTGGAGCTAATGGGATTTGAACCCATGTCTCAGAAGGCTAGCTGTATAATCTACTATCATATTTTATTCTAATAATTACCTAGTTTTAGAATAAACAAAAATACTAAATAATAATTTAATCTATTAATATTTTATAAAATAAGACTAAATCAAAACCATTTTATAAAAAATCTTAATTTAATAATTTTATAGACCTTATAAGATCAAAAATTTCTATAAAATTTGTAGCAGGTCAATTGACACTCATTCCTTAGAAAGGCTACAGTCAGTTACCTCTAGTTGGGTAGTGACTATGCAACAGCAAGAGTTGGAGAAAAAGCTTTTTTCATTCCATCTTTGAAGTTACTTAATGCAGTTTTTTTAGCATTTATTTTTGTTTGTATTGATTATGGAAGTCACAAACATCTCCCAGATAGCATACACAGTCTAACAATTCTCCTGATAGAAACCAAGATTAGCCCCAAAATGTATAAGTATTATATTTATTAATTTTATTAAATCAATATCTACTTCTTCCCTTTTTTCAAGTATAAAATCTCATCTCTAAGTTCAGCTGCTTTTTCATATTCCATATTGCCAGCAGCTATATCCATTTCTAATTCTAATCTTGAAAGTTCTTTGAAAATAGCTTTTTTATCTAAATCAGAATAATCTCTTTTGCTTTTTGAGCTTGTTATTCACATATCTTTAATACTTGAAAAAATTGTTTTTGGAACTATATTATGCTTTTTATTGTATTTTTGTTGAAGTTCCCTTCTATAATAAGTAAGATTTATAGCTTTTAACATTGCTTGCGAAATAACTAATCAATCTGAATTTACTAATTTTCATTTATCTAAACTATATAAATCTCATAAATATATATTTTTTTCTTCTAATTTTAAATTTTGCTTTTCTACTTTACTTACATACATATAAATTTTACCATTTTTATTTCTTGCAGCTCTTCAAATAATTTGAATAAGTGCTGAGGTTGATCTTAAAAAACCTTGTTTATCAGCATCAAGAATTGCTATTTTTGAAACTTCTGGTAAATCAAGACCTTCTCTAAGAAGGTTAACTCAGACAATTACATCAATAACTCATTCTCTAAGTTCTTTTAAAATTTCTAATCTTTCAATAGTATCAATTTCCGAATGCAAATATTTACATTTTACTCAATTATCTAGCAAATAATCAGTTAGTTCCTCACTAGATCTTTTTGTAATTGTTGTAATAAGCATTCTTTCATCTTTTTCAATTATTATTCTTATATTTTCCATAATAGAGTCTATCATAAAATCCATTGATTTTAATTCTATTTCTGGATCTAAAAGTCCAGTTGGTCTAAAAAATTGTGGAACTATTTTACAATCTTTTGAAGATTCCCACACTTTTCAATCTAATGGATCAAAATCAAAAAATATGTGAGGATCAGTGCAAGATTTTGTTATTTCATAAGTATTTGGAGTAGCAGAAACAGCTACTACTTGATTAATTTTATTCTCAAATTCTTCAAACTTTAGAGGTCTATTATCCATAGCGCTTGGCAGTCTAAATCAATTTTCTACTAAATTTGTTTTTCTAGCTTTATCTCAAGCATGCATTCAACCAATTTGAGAAAAAGTCATATGTGATTCATCTACAAAAGTCAAATAATCTTTTCCAAAATAATCCATTAAAGTAGCAGGAGATTTCCCTGATTTTCTTCAATCTAGGTATTTAGAATAATTTTCAATTCAGTTTACATAACCAACTTCTCCCATCATTTCTAAATCATATTCTACTTTTGTTTTAAGTCTTTCATATTTTAATAAATCTCACAAGGTTTCTTTGAAATATTTAAGTCTATCTTCTAATTCTTTTTTTATTTCTGGAATAATTTTTAAAATTCTCTCCTTAGAAGTAACTGTATGTTTTGCTGGAAAAATATCTATTTTTTGTAAATACTCATAGATTTCTCAAGTTAAAAAATTTCTACTTGTAATTTGACTAACTTCATTTCACCAAAATTCTATTGTAATACAAGTTTCACTTGAAGCTGGCCAAATCTCCAAAATATCTCACATAACTTGAAACATTCAAGGCTTAAAATCAGAGCCAGATCTCTTAAATTGAATAGAAACTAACTTTTTTAATAAATCCTCAATAATATATTCTTCTCAAACCCTTATATCAAAAACTTGTTCCGTATAAAGTGAAATATCTCAAATACCATAAATACAAGAGACACTTGCAACAATAATTACATCTTTTCTAGTAAGTAAGTCTTGAGTTGCAGCATGTCTTAATCTATTAATTTCTTCATTAATAGTTGCTTCTTTTTCAATATAGGTATCAGTTTTAGATACATAAGCTTCTGGTTGATAATAATCATAATAACTTACAAAATAATGCACAGCATTATCTGGAAAAAATTCTTTAAATTCCTGAGATAGTTGAGCAGCTAGAGTTTTATTATGAGCAATAATTAGTGTAGGTTTTCCTATTTTTTCAATAACATTTGCCATAGTAAAAGTTTTTCAACTTCAAGTTACTCACCATAAAGTTTGAAACTTTTCTCAATTATTTAAATTATTAGTAATCTCAGAAATTGCATTTTTTTGATCTTTTGATGCAGTATACTTTGATTGTAATTTGAACATAATTAATTTTTAATTTAAAACTATAAAATAGTACTCCAAATTTTACTCATTTACTTTTTTATGATAATATATAGATATATAAAAATTATAATTAAAGAAAAATGTCTTTAAAAATGAAACAAATTATAAAAAATTTTATTAAAATATCAACTTTAAGTCTGATATTTATTTTAAGTTTTTTCATCATAAGTACCTTTGCAAATATAGAAAAAAATCAAAAAGTAGAAACAAAACCAGGTAATAGTGTAAATTATAGAAATATAGAAGTAAAACCTATTTCCCATGTAGCGGTTGCAATAAGTATAAATATTTGATTATGATTAAATAGAGAGTGAGATATAAACCAAACACATATAAATAATAGGATATTTACAATATCTCAATTTTATTCAAACTCAGATATTATAAGAAACTCACTTATAAAAACAAATATGCTTTTTACAAAAGAATATTTCAACATTATGAGAATGGATTTTGCCTGAATCTTAAAAAAATCAAATAATAAAAGTCAGACATTAAATAATATTATTAGACAATTAGAAATAAGATTAAAAAATGCACATTCTAATCTTCAAACACTAAATAAACAAAAAACAATTTTATTAGCTGAATATAAAAATATATTAACTAAAATTGAAATTTTAAAGAAAGAATTAGAAAGAGATTTTAATCAAAATAAACCAAGTGAGGTATTTAAGCATATTGATTTATACTATGATCTAAAACAAAAAGAAATAATACTAAAAACAAATATTGTTTTTATAAATAATTTTATAAGAAGATATATTATCTTAAATAAGCATAATAGTAGATTATTAAATGCATTAATATTAAATAAAGATATAATATCAAAAAATTCATATATTGTGATTCCAAACTCTTGAACTCAAATACTAAAAGAATTTAATTTATTATTCACTGAATCTACATATAAATAAAAGTAAAAAAATAAGAATTTTTTACTTCTTATTTTTTTACTTATTATATATTTAATAACTGAAAAAATTAACTATTTTTTCTCTAACTGCTTCTTGAGAAAAAATATTATGATGATTAGCTTTTTCTAAACTAATCATTTTTTTATAATCACTAACTAAGCTATTATATAAATTTAATCAATGTTTATGTGGAATTACCTTATCTTGTTTTCAATGAATAATTAAAATAGGATTTTGAAAATCATAAAGATAATTTATTGGGTTAAAATGTTCAGTAAATAAATACTTAATAGGAAAAATAGGAAATTTTGATTGTGCTACTCTATAAAGTTTATCATAAGGAGAAATTAATAGTAATCTATCAACTTCAAATTTTCAAGCAAAATAACTAGCTGGTCAAGCTCATAAACTTATTCCCATTAGAGAAATTTTATCATACTTTTCTAAATTTAAGCTTTTTCCTAAAATATTTACTTCTTTTTTTATTTTTTTCATACTTGGATTTCTTGTAGTTTCAGCATATCAAGGATACTCTACAATAATAATACTACTATTTGTTTTTTCCAAAAAGCTTAAAACTCAAATTCTATCACAAGCTCTTCCTGCATTTCAATGAAAAAATATTATTAAATTATTATTTTCTCATTTTCTAAAATAATATCTAAGAGTATCTTTAGTTATTTTTTCTTCCTCATTAAAAAATACACATTTATTAAAATCTGTTTTATCAGGAAAATAAAGCATATTTTTCTGATTAAAAAAAAGAAAAATAAGTATTATTAAGTATAATAATATTATTCTTGATAAGAAGTATAATATTTTCTTTTTCACCCAAAGGGTCTTGATGTCCCCTGAGGGTGCACTTGTTTCACTGTTCATATTTTTATATATTTAGTACATAGATCAATCAATTGTGCAGATAATTATCAGCTCTTACTATTCTATTTAAAAACTTTTCTGAAACTTCTGCTTCTCTTACAGAAAATATAGATTCATTATCTTTGAGTTTCTCAAGAATTTCACTAAATTCAACTTCTTCTCATTCAAAGCTTATAATTTCATAAATTTCTTCTTGATAATCATAAGGTAGTAATTCTATTTTATTTTCTGAAGAAATAGAGATATCAAAATTTTTTATTTTTCAAATTTCTTTTTTACACATAGAAATAAAATCTTTAGAAGATTCTATTTCAGTTTCTCAAAATAAATACACATTTTTATCTCAAGTTTTACTAAGAGTCTCAATTACATCAAAGTCAAAAGATTTTGGAATATTAATACCTCATTCAAAAGTAATACTTCATACAATTAAATTCATAGTTTTTTTAAATTAGTTATTTAATAATTCTTCAAATAACTGAAGAAAATGTTTTTAAAATTATTTTCAAATCAAGTAATATTGTCCAATTTTCAATATAATATATATCTAACTCAGCTTCTTTTTCAAAATCATTTTCCTCCCTACCATTGACTTGAGCCATTCAGGTAATTCAGGGTTTTATAGTTAAAAGCCTTTTATGCTTAAGTAAGTATTTTTCAACCTCTCTTGGTTGATGTGGTCTTGGTCAAACAAGACTCATATTTCAAACAAAGACATTAAAAAATTGTGGTAATTCATCAATTGAATATTTTTCTATAAATATTCACAAATTAGTTTTTCTAGGGTCATTTTTTATTTTGTATAGTGGTCAATTTCTAGTAGATTTTTTATTAATTAAATTTTGTTCAAAATTTAAGACTTTTTCTTTTTCTTGTTTAGAAACATTATATGAATCTTTAGTACAAAACTCCCATTTCATATATCTAAATTTATATAAATCAAATTCTTTTGCATCTTTTCATACTCTTTTATTTTTAAAAATAGCTGGAGCTTTTGGATTTTCTATTTTTATTAAAATATATATAATGAGTAAAAGTGGAAAAAAGATAATTATTCAAAAGAGTGAAGAGAATATATCAAAAACTCTTTTTAATAAAATATTCCATCAATTTAACTGAGTTCCTTTTAATTCCAAAACTGGTATTTCATTTATAAGTGAAAGCTCAGTATTTATTTTTGTTATATCAAAGTTATTAGTTAAATATCTATATCTTACTCAAAATATTCTTGTTAATTCCCAAAGTTCATATAATTCTTTTTTAGTAAAATCACTATCAATATATATAATTTCATCAATTTTCCTATTTCTTATTTTTCTTTTTAAATTTTCAAAGCCTATAAATTTAATACTGTTTTTTTCTATTTTTGATATATTAGAGTATCCTAATATTTTATAAATTCAGGCTTTTTTAATATCTTTTAATATTTCTGAAATACATTTTTCTTTTTTATTATTTATAATAATTAAATTATTTTTTGATATTAACTTTTTTTTTAATAAAAAATTTTGTAAATTATTTATTAAAATTCTTTCAATAATTATAAATATAATAGCTAAAAAAAATGCAAATCATATTATAAGTCTTGGGATTTCTTTATTAAAAATAAATCAACTTCATAGATATACAAAAACACTAAAAAGTAAAAATGAATAGAATCAATAAATAATTATTTGAATAAATTCTTTTATTTTAGAATTTCTTAATTTTATTTTATATAATCAATGAACTGAAAAAAGAAATATTAGAATAAATCAAGCAATTAAACTATAAATAAATAAATTATAAGTATCTATAGTTTGAATTTGTAAATTAATACCAGGAACAAAATCACTAATTAATCTTAATTCTCTAGCTAAGAAAAAAGCAATTAAAATTATTAAAAAATCTAAAATTATATTTACAACTCAAAAAATTATATTTTGTTTTTTCATAAAATGTACTATTGTAATAATAATTATTTAAAAAAAATTATTTAACATCTATTCTATCAAATAAATTTTTTCCTTTTTCTTTTATCTCAAAAATAACTTTTTCTTCTCTTAATTTCTCTAATTCACCATTTTCAAGTCTAATTTTATAATTTTTTAATCCTAATTTCTCAAACATTTCTATCATTTTTTCTGGAAAAAATACATATAAATTTAATCCAACTTGCCTTAATCATTCAGCTATTGTATATAAAATTTCTACAGTTTCTTCTTCATTTTCTTTAATTATTTTCCAAGGTTCTTTTTCTGTAGTATAGTTATTAATCTCATCTAAATATTTAAAACTTAAATCTAAAGATTGTTTTAAATTATAATTTTCTAGATTTTTATCAAAATTTTTAATAAAATCAATTTGTCAACAAGGGTCTTTAGCCCCTTGTGAATTTTGTCAACAAGGGTCTTTAGATCCTTGGTTTAAAGATTTACAAGGGGCTAAAGACCCTTGTTGATTTAAAATTCAAGAAGTTTGTAATTTTAAACTTAATACTATTACTCTATTTACTAAATTTCCTAAATTATTAGCAAGTTTTGCATTGTAAGTAAGAATAGCTTGTTTTTGATCAAAATCTCAATCTTGACCTATATTAAAACTAGAAAGTAAATAAAGAGTTAATAAATCTTTTGAATATTTTTTTGAGAATTCTACTGGGTCAATTACATTTCAAAGTGATTTTGAAATTTTTTGTCAATCTACTGTAAAAAATCCTGTTGTAAGAATTTTTTTAGGAAGCTCATATCCTGCACTTTTCAGCATTGCTGGCCAATATATTCAGTGAAATCTAATAATATCTTTTCAAACAACATGTAAGTCTGCTGGCCAAAAATTCTCATCACTGTTTTGACAAACAGTCACATAATTAAAAAGTGCATCATACCAAACATATGAGACCTGAGATTCATCAAAAGGTAATTTTATCCCAAATTTATTTGTTTCTCTTGAAATAGAAAAATCCTCTAAACCTCTTGCTACAAAAGCTTTTACTTCATTAAATCTATCATTTGGCTGAATAAACTTCCTATTTTCTTCATAAAATTCTTCTAAAAATTTTTGATATTTTGATAATTTAAAAAAATAATTTTTTTCTTTTATTTTATCTGGCTCTTTTAAATGATCAGGACAAACTTTGATAATATTATTATTTATCTTTACTTTATCTGAAACTGGGAAAGTAACATTTTGCTCTATATTCAAAAAAACTAAATCTTCATCTTTTTTGAAAGATTCACAACCTACACAATACATTCACTCATATTCTCCTTCATAAATATCTCACTTATCAAAAGATTTCTGCAAAACTTCCCTAACTAAATTATGATGATTTTCATCAGTTGTTCTTATAAAATCTGTATATTCTATATTTAATCAATCCCATACTCATCTGTGTTTTTCTGCCATATAATCAAGATATGTTTTTATTTTCATATTTTGTTCACTAGCTTTATTAAGTGCTTTTTGAGAATTTTCATCTACTCCAGTTGAAAATTTTACTTTTTTACCAGAAATTGTATTATATCTAGCAATACTTCCAGCTATCAAAGAACTATAAGCATGACCTATATGAGGTATTCAATTTGTATAGTAAATTGGAGTTGTAATAAAAAATGTATTTTTTATTTTATTTTTTCTTGATTTACTTATCATTTTTTTTGATTTCTTTAAGAGGTAAATAGTATATATTAATATAATTTTATTAAATTATTTTTTTTCAACATTTCATACAATAATTAGCATCTTTTTGATTTTTTTCATCACATCTAATACATCTAATTCATCTTTTTGAAATACCCGATATTTCATTTTTCTTTGAAGTGTCCATAAAAACTATAATAGTAATTGCTGAAGCTAAAGCCAAAATTAATGGTCATGCAAAAACTAAAAATACAGCTATTATTTTACCATAAGTTGAAAATGGAATCATATCTCAATAACCTACCGTAGACATTGTTATAAGTCCCCACCAAAGAGACATTGGAATTGATGTAAACATAGTTCAATTAAAATCTCTTTCTAAAAAGTAAACAAAACTGGAACTTATAAATACTACTACTAATAATAATATAAATACAGCCTTATATTCTTCTTTATAATTTTTTAGAGATTTTATAAATCATGCAGTTAAAGGAATATCTTTTATTAGTTTTAAAACTCTTAAAATTCTTAATAATCTTAATACTATAAAGAATTCTCATATAACTAAAAAACCTAAGAAAAAGGGTAAAAAGGATAGTAAATCAATTATCCTCATTGGACTAATAATAAAATTTAGTTTATTTTTTGATTTAAATAATCTATAGAAATATTCAATTGCAAATACAATTGAGATAAATGCTTCAAAAATAAATAATTCTTTTTTAAAAATATTACTATTATCTCATAAAGACTCAAAACTTAAAACAATAGCAAATAAAACTACTAATAAAATTATAAATTTTTTTAGTATATTTCATATTTTAGAATTTGAATCTAAAATATTTTCATATTTATTTTTATTGTAGCTAAATATCTTAATTTTTTTTATAGACATAATTATTTTTTAAAATTATCTAAAGCTTTTAATCTTTTCAAAACTGTAGGATGAGAATAATGAAAAAATTCATAAGCAGGATGTGGTCTCATATTTGATAGATTATTTATTGATAATTTTATCAAAGCAGACTTTAATTTACTTGCGTCATAATTAATTCAAGCAAATTCATCAGCCTCATATTCATTTTTTCTAGACATAATATTTCAAACTAATCCTAAAATAATAGATATTGGAGTAAATAATATTCAAAAAGCAATTACTCAAACCCAGAAACTTCATTCAGAAGCTCATAGAGCTTGACTAACTTCTGGATATTTCAAAGCTATACTTAAAATAAATAACATTAATCAAGTTTGAAGTATTGAAAAAGCTAACATTTGAATAGTATGTTTTCTTTTATAGTGACCAATTTCATGAGCCAAAACTGCAACTAATTCTTCTGTTTCTAAATCTTTAATCAAAGTATCATATAAAACAATTCTTTTTTTAGGTCCAAATCCTGAGAAATAAGCATTTGCTTTTGAGCTTCTTTTTGAACCATCAATTACATAAATATTATCTAATTTAAATCATACTTTTTTTGCAAAATCATTTATTGCTGTTTTAAGTTCTCAAGAATCAAGTGGAGTTTGTTTATTGAATATTGGAACAATTATACTTGAATAAAACATCATCATAAATATAGAGAAAAATGTAATTACTCCCCAAGTATAAAGCCAAAATTTATCTCAAGCAATAGTATAAATCCATATAATAAGAGCTAAAATTAACCCTCAAATAATTATAGTTAAAACAAATGATTTAATAGCATCTAGAACAAATAATTTTTTAGTCATTTTATTAAAACCAAATTTTTCTTCAATTACAAAAGTAGAATAATAACTTGTAAAAAGTCAGATAAAGGTTTGAAATAATACTATGATTCAGAAAAAATATAATCACATCAAAATATAATTTTCAGTTAAGCTTCTTACAAAAGTATCTAATATTCAAAATCAACCACAAATTAAAATTACAAACATAATTATAAAACTTACAGATCAAGAAATACTTCCAAATTTATATTTTGTTTTTTCATATTCCATAGATTTAGAATATTTTTTTTGGTCATAAATTCACTTTAATTCTTCTGGAACTTCAGTTGACCAATTTTTTGTATTTAAATAATCTAGAATTTTACTAAAGATAAATTCTCATACAAATAAAGCTACAATTATATACAAAATAATTTCACTACTCATTTTTTTAATTTTAATTAATAAAAAGTACTTTCTTAGTGTGTTTATTTAAGTAATATTGCTTTAATTCTCCTAACTCCTCTACTACTACTTTCTTCTTTTTTGATTTTGAAAGTTCACATAGTTTTTGTATTTTTAACATGAGGTCATCAGCATAATTCTCTTGAATAAATATTTCATTTAGAATCTACAAAAGTATAAACTTTTACTACACTTGGATATTTTTCCCAGAAACTTCATTCTACTCAGCTATTTTTTGCTTCTTGTTTGTTCATATTTATAAGTTCAACTTCACATCATTTTTTAATTGTATTATTTACATATTCTTCAACTTTATCAAGTTCTTCTCTCATAACTTTTCTATCAAAATTAAAATCAAATCTTAATCTTTCTGGAGTAATATTAGAACCTTTTTGAGAAATTCATCAGCCTAAAACTGAATTTAATCCAGCTAATAGTAAGTGAGTTGCTGAGTGAAGATTGATAGTTTCTTCTCAATTATCTGCTAATCAACCTTTGAATTTCTGATCTGAACCAACTCTAGATAATTCTTGATGTTTTTTTTCTGCTTTTTTAAAACCTTCCATATCAACTTTTAACCCTTTTTCCTGAGCTAATTCTACGGTCATTTCAAGTGGAAAACCAAAAGTATCATACAGTTTAAATGCTTTATTTCAAGTAATAGTCTCTATTTTTTTTCCATTTCTTTCAAATGCTATTTCAAAACCTTTTACTAATTTTTCAAATTCTTTTAAACCTTTTTCTAGAGTTTCTACAAATTGTTTTTCTTCTCTAATTATTTCTTCTAAAATTTCAGCTTTTTTTTCTATCATATGAGGATAATCAATTCCTAATTTTTCAATAATTACATTTGCAACTTCATTTAAAAATAATCCTTTAAATCATAATTTATGAGCTTGCCTGATAGCAATTCTCATTAATCTTCTAAGAACATAACCTTGGTCTACATTAGATGGAATAATTCAATCTGATATCATAACTGCCATTGTTCTTGAGTGATCTGCAATTATTCTAATAGCTTTCTCAACTTCACTTCCTGAGACTGGTCTCTCTTCGAGACCGGTCTCTTTTATTATTTTGTCAATTATATAATCAAAAATATCTGTATGATAAACTGATTTTTTTCAATTTAGTGTTGCAACTATTCTCTCTAAACCCATTCCTGTATCTACATTTCTAGTTGGTAGCTTTTTAAGTGTTCAGTCAACTTGTTTATTATATTCCATAAAAACATTATTCCATATTTCCATCCAATTAGCTGGATCATTTCATACATTAGATTCTGTTGGTGGAAACTCAGTTTCACCAACCCAATAAAAAATTTCAGAATCTGGACCACAAGGTCCTATATCTCCAGCTGACCACCAGTTTTCATTTTTATCAAGATATGAAATTCTAGATTTTGGCATTCAAACTTCTTCCCAAATTTTAGCAGACTGCTCATCTCTAGGAGCATCTTTATCTCACTCAAAAACTGTAACTGCTATTTTTTTAGAATCAAGATCTAACCAGTCTTTACTAGTTAAAAATTCCCATGAATAATTAATAGATTCTTTTTTAAAGTAATCTCACAAAGACCAATTTCCAAGCATTTCAAAAAAAGTTAAATGAGAATTATCTCAAACTTCTTCAATATCACTTGTTCTAATACATTTTTGAGAATTTACTAATCTAGTTCAACTTGGATGTTTTTCTCACAATAAATAAGGAACAATAGGTTGCATACCTGCTGTATTAAAAAGCACAGTTGGATCATTTTCAGGGATAACTGGAGCAGAAGGAATAATTTTGTGATTTTTACTTTCAAAAAAGTCTAAAAATTTTTGTCTAATTTCTTTAGAATTGTATTGCATTTTTTATCTTTTTTTTAATTAAATTTTATTTTTATACTAAAATTATTATAATTAAAATAAATAAAAAACAAGTTTTATAATTCAATTAAAATTTTATTTATGAAGTTAATAATTTTAGCAGCTGGAGAAGGTAGTAGACTTAGACCTTTTACAAATACAATCCCAAAGCCACTTATAAAAATAATTTGAAAACCTATCATAGAGCATAATCTAGATATTATTTTAAATTCAGGAAATAAAGTATTATTTGATGAGATAATTTTTATAGTAAAATATAAAAAAGAAAAAATTATAAAATATTTTTGAGATAATTTTAATTGAATTAAAATTAAATATATAATTCAATGAGAAAAAAAATGAACAGCTTGAGCACTTATGTGATTATGAGAAATTTATGATGATATCTTAATTATAAATTGAGATAGTATATTTGAGGAAAATGATTTAACTAAAATAATAAAATTTAAATGATATGCTATTTTAACTAAAAAAGTATCTGACCCTTCAAAATACTGAATTTGTAAAGTAAGCTCAGATAATATAATAAATAAAATTTTAGAAAAACCATTTAAATTCATTTGAGATTTAGCTAATTTATGAGTTTATAAACTAAATGCGAAAATTTTAGAATATATAGAAAAAACTCCCCTTTCAGAAAGATGAGAATATGAAATAATTGACAGTTTAAATAAATTTGCAGAACTCTACCCATTAAAATCAATAGAAATTTCAGGAAAATTTATTGATATTTGATACTCTTGGGATATTTTAACAGTAAATAAATATTTTTTAAATAAATTAAAAAAATCAGAAATAAATTGAGAAATTGAGAATTGAGTAACTATTAAATGAAATATAATTTTAGAAAAATGATCTATTTTAAAATCTGGAACATATATAGAATGAAACTGTTATATTTGAAAAAATACTAGTATTTGACCAAATATTTATTTGAGATGAACAACTTCAATCTGACAAAATTGTAAAATTTGAGCAAACAATGAAATAAAAAACTCTAATATTTGAGATAATACAAATATTGCACATTTAAGTTATATTTGAGATTCTATAATATGAAATAATATAAATATATGATGATGATTTATATCAGCAAACTTAAAACATGATAGCTCTAATATAAAAGTATTAGTTAAATGAGTTTTGATAGATACTTGACTAAAAAAATTATGAATAATTATTTGAGATAATTCTAAAACTTGAATAAACTCAAGTTCTATGCCTTGAAGAATTATTGAAAATAATACTTTTACTTTACCTTGAACAATAATTAAATAAAATTTTAATCATACATAATATCTTCCCGGGGAGTTCTAAAAAGTCATTCTTTTAATCTTTTTTGGTCAAGAATATGTCCTATGAAACCTGTAGTTCTGGCTAATATAAAAAATGCATTAAATATTCAAGCATCAATATAATCTTGAATTTCATCTTCCGTTAATCCTAAATCAGTAAATAAATCTAGAAGTAATACTGAAATTAATCAATCTACATTTAGTATTAAGTTAGATTTTTTTTCTAAAGTTATTTTTTCTACTTCTAAAGCAAATTTTAGATGTTTATTTTCTGGAAAAGTTTTTGCTAAATCTAGTAAAATTTCACACCTTTTATCAGGATTAAATTTTGATTTAACCTTGTGTCCAATTCAAGGAACATTTATTCCAGCTTTTTTCATATATATAACAAAGTCAAGTGGAGTTATTTGGTCAATAACAGCTTTTGAAAAATACTTTGCAGCTCAATCTATTGCTCAACCAAATTTTGGTCAAATAGTTGTAAGGCCTGCAATTACACTTGATTTCAAATCATTTCAAGCTCTAGTAGTAATAATTGCATTAGTAGCCCCCGAAACTGCTGGTCAATGGTCAGCTAAAATAATCAAAATATAATTAATAAATTTCTCTCCATATTCAGGTAAATCTCTTTTCAGCCATAAATTTGAAATCACATTTGCAAAACTTCATTTATTTACATATTCAGAAATTTTCTTTTTATTATAAGTTAGCTCATCTCATCTTTCATCAGAAATTGTAGAAGTGAAATTTGTATTTTTTCTGTTTTTAATTTTTTTTAATTTTTCTTGTATTTTTTGTGTAAGTTCTATTGATTTACTAGAGTCTAAATTAGGATTAATTAGTTGAAATGTTTCTTCAATTTTATCTCCAAAATCTATATAACTTTCTGGAACAATAGCTCAAGCTTTCTTTAAAGCATTATTTTTAAAACTAGAAGTTTCTCTTTTTCAATCAGATTTTGCTCCGGCATGACCAAATTGAACTTCTGAATTTTTTAATTGTTCTCAAATTGTACCAATACACCAAGCCACAACTGGTTTAGTAATTTCTCAATTTTTCATCATTTCAGCTATTTCAAGCTCAGATTCTCAGCCAATTTCTCCAAGCATAACTATCATTTTAGTTTTTTCATCTTTTTCAAAAATCTCAAAAACATCTCTAAATTCCATAATATTGTATTTATCTCAACCTAATGCAATTGATAAATTTGTTCAATCAGTTCTAGTTGATATAACTCTTCTTAATTCATTACTCATTCCTCATGATTTTGAAACAAATCAAACACTTCAAGACTGATATAATTTAGTTTTTACAATATTTTCCAAGTCTCAACCAGTATTTCCAGCTCTAAAAACTCAAGCACTCATTGCTCAAACAGTTGCTGGTCAAATAATATTCAAAGGATTGAAATCCTCTGCTATTAATCTAATATTTAAATTATTTTTTAATGCAATAATTTCTCTAGTTTCTCTTTCTGGAATTGATTCTGCAATTATTATAATATTTTTAAAATTTGTATAATTCATTGACTGTTTTGTAACTTTTCAAGCACTTCTATAACTTGCAAAATTGACTAAAGTATCAGAATTATTTAAAGTATTTTCTGGAATATTTTCAAAACTAGAAAAACTAGAAATAAGAATTTCTTTATTTCAAAAAAATAATTTATGATTAGATTTTGATTTTCATTCATTAATAAAAGCTGAAACAGAAGGTCCTCTCCCACTTAAATAATCAAAATCCAACATTTGTTGTGCTGCTTTTAACTGTAAGCCATAAATTATAGCATTAGATTTTTTTGTAAACATTTTTTATTTTTTAATCATTTTTCAATTTTTTATATTATACTCATATGTATATTCTCATAATTTAAATGTAAAAATATCTGAATATCTATTATCTAGTAAATTCTCTACTAAATATCCAAAATCTTTATATAAAGAAAATTCAGGATAATTATATATTTTAAATAATGGTCCTAATTGTCATCATCCTGAATATATATATAAATATTTTTTATCTTTTGTTAATCAATAATCTTCTATACTATAATGAATAATATTTTTTCAATTTTTGATATTATAAAATCAAGTTGATACAACAGACCGCATAGAGACTTTATAAACTAAAATTTCTTTATTATTTATAAATTTTAATCATCAAATACTTCAGCTGGCTTCTATTACTCAATAAGTTCAATCCCTCTTTAGTTTTATTTCTTTTATTATACTTTTTTCTCATAACTTATCTAAATATAGAGTTGTGCCTTCATTATCTCTTTTTACATAAAACCTATAATCTCAAACTTTAAGTTCTTCAAGGATTTCTTTGTTTATTTTTTTAACATTTAAAGTTTTAAGATTAGTTCAATTTATTATTTCCATACTTACACTATATATTCCAACTCATTGAGTTTCCTCAAGGATTTCAACTCTAAAATTGAGCTTATTTTTTCAAATTTCTTTAAAATTATAAGTACTGATTCTTGTAAATCAACTATTACTAAAATCATACATTTTCTTAAATTCTTTAAAAGAAATATTTGGTTTATATTTCATTAAATATGCTATTTTAATATTTCACTTTTCTATATTCATATAGTATTTAGAAATAAGATTTTGATTATTTAAATTTTCTTTTTTATCTGTAAATTCATATTTATCTACATTTAAAATTTCCGATTTTTTCTCTATTATATTTTCTTCTACTGGTTTTTCTACATTTAAAATTTCCGATTTTTTCTCTATTATATTTTCTTCTACTGGTTTTTCTACATTTAAAATTTCCGATTTTTTCTCTATTATATTTTCTTCTACTGGTTTTT
>CAZPIB010000014.1:0-9385 GCA_964586815.1 uncultured Candidatus Peribacteria bacterium
AGTAGAAGTTTTTAATATAAAAAAACAAAAAAAACTTAATTGACCTGCTATAAAAACATGGACAATAGGACAAAAAAATATAGATGAAATAAGAATACAATCACAAAAACCAGTCACAAAATCAAATACTACTAAAAAAGAATCAGAAACAAAAAAATGAGAGAAAGAAGCTTGAACAATATCAAAGTGAGTTAACTCTATGAAAGATGTAAAATATAAGTAATTATTTAAAAGAACATGGGAATGAGTAAAATATACAGATTGAAAACTAAAGTTTGCTAATGTATGAAAATGGCTTAATAGTTTTGACAAAATTTCAAACCTAACTAAAATTCATAGTAAAAAAATTATTTTAAGTAAAACTCTTGCAACTACTTATATGTCAGCTGAAGAAATTATTAATGTATTTGATAATGGTTTGACTTGGGATGATTCAAGAGATGTAGCAATTATAGTATGAAATATATATTGAATGTATAAATTATGATTAATTAGTATGACTATATTACACACAATTACATGATCTTTATGACTTACTGAGTTTGAAAGCCCTCAAGAATTAATCAAACATCTTTGAGAAGCATATAGAATTTAAATTGGTTAGTATTTCTTGAATATATACAATTTATCTATGTTTTACTCAAAGTTTTTCTGATTTTTCTATTATTTTGGAAATAATCTCATTTTTTTGCTTGTCTGTTATTTCGCTATCCATTTTTTGTAGAAATACTTTGAATGCAATACTTCTGTTGTTTCAAAGTTTTTTATTTTCATAAATATCAAATAATTCAACTTTTTGAATTATTTGTGGATTTGTTTTTAGAATTGTATTTTTTAGTATATTTGCTTCAAAATCCTTTGAAACTAAAAATGATACATCAAAAGAGCTTGATTGAAATTCTGATAATTCAATAAATTTTGTAATAGAATTTATCATTGTAGAAATCAGATCTAAATCTATTTCAAAAAATCATATCTTACTTTTAATAGAAAAATTACTTGCTACCTTTGGTTTAATTTCTCAAATTATTCATATTTTTTGTCACCTTGCTATTATATCAGCTGTTCTTGTTGAGTGAGCATATTGTGGTATATTTGTAGTTTTTTTAAATTCATATTTAGATATTCATATTTCAGTTAAGAATTTAGAAATTATATTTTGAATATCATAGTAAATAATATCTTTTGAAGTAGTTATTACTCAAGATAAGTTATACATTTCAGAGATTTGATTTTTTTCTTGAGTGTATTTAAATATTTTTTCAACTTCAAATAATTTTAAATACTTAAAATCTACTTTATTTTTTTCAAGAGATAAAAGTAAATTAGGAATTAAACTATTTTTCATATGTGTAGCTTCTTCACTTAAAGAATTTTTTAATCTAATATTATTTTTAATTGTAGAATTGCATTTATTTACTAATTTTTCATTAACAAATGAGTAAGTATACATATCAAAAAAATTATTTTCTACAAAAAAATTTTTAGAAAATTTCTTAGATTTATAAATATTATTTTGAATAATTGCTCAAAGATGTATTTTTGGAACACTAGTTTCTATATTATCATATCAATCTATTCTAGCTATCTCTTCTGCAATATCTGCTTTGAAGTTTAATTCTTTTCTCCATTTTGGGATTATTAATTTTTTTCAAACTTTTTTTATTCAAAGATTATTTAGAATCTCTAAAACTAATTTTTCATCATATTTTTTTCAAATTAATTTATTTATGAAATATAGATCATATTCAATTTCTACTTGTTTTTGTTTTTCTAGATAACAATCACTCCAAGCTTCTTTTTTCATATTAGGAAAAGCTTTTTCAAGCTCAAAAACTATTAAAGAAACTCACCATTTAGCTGATATTGGAAGTAAATCTTTTTCAAAAATATTAAGTGAATCAGTTCTAACTCAAAGCCTTTTTCCTGATGCTCTTAGAGTTGCATGGTCAAAATTTGCTCATTCAATAATTATATTTTTTGTATTTTTTGAGACAGCACTTTCTTTTCCTCATATAATTCAAGCTATAGCTATAACTTTTTTAGAATCAGCTATTACTATATCTTGTTCATTTAATTTATACTGTTTATCATCTAATGCCAATATTTCTTCTCAAGTTTTTGCAAATCTTATTTCTATATTTCACTCAATTTTATCAGCATCAAAAATATGAGTTGGTTGACCATAAAAATAAAGAGAATAGTTTGATAAATCTATTAATAATCATTTTGATTCACAAGATGAAGCCTCTAAAACTTCTTTTATATAATCTGGACTTTCTATATTTGCTACTTCTCTAATTTTTAATCAAATATATCTTTTTACTAATTTTGGGATCTTATTTTCTATTTTTAAATTTTTTAAATTAGAAAAATTATTATCATAATATTCATAATCAAATTTTTCTCCTGAGATTGCATAAATTTCTCTCAATATTCAAATATGAGAAAATAGGTCTGGTCTGTGATTGATAGCTTTATTATCTATTTCTAAAATAGACTCATCTTTTTTAAGAGTTTTTGCTAGATTGGTTCATACTTTTTCTTGAATATGTGATAAGTCTAAAATTTCTTTTTCTTCAATACTTGGAAAATCTTTTTTTAGTCATATTTCTTCAGAAGCACAAATCATTCAAAAACTTTCAACTCATCTAATTTTTGTTTTTTTCATAACAACTCTTTCTCATTTTCAATGCCATAAAACTGAAGCTCATAGTTTTGCAACTGCAACTGATTGATTTTCTCTCAAATTAGAACCTCCACAAACTATTTGAATATCTTCTTTTTCTCAAATATCAACTTTACAAACTTTCAGAGAATCAGCATCATTATGTTTTTCTATTTTTATTATTTTTCAAAATACAATTTTTTCAAAATCCTTTTCTTTTGATATAATCTCTTCAACTTCTGCTGTGTGCATTATTAAATCAGAAGACAAATCTTCTACTATTTTTAAATCTTTTTTAAATCTTTTTAAATTATTGTATGAAATTTTCATTTTTTTATTTCTTTTTATATATTAATTTAGTTTATTATATAATATAAGCTTTTTTTTTCAAATAAAAAAAATTAGATTACCCAATATGAGTTTTATCTAATTTAATCTATTTAAGTTTTCTTCAATTCTTTTTATTATTTTTTTATTAATATGATTTCAATCACTATTGATTATATCTATTAAATTATCTAGAGTTAATACTAAAACAGTAGTATCTTCTAATGCCTCAACTGTTGCTGTTCTTTCTTCTTCATTTAGTAAAGCAATTTCTCAAACTATATTTCAAGTTGTCAATTGTGCTATCTTTGTTCACTTAATAGAAATTTCTACTTTTCCGGATTTTATGATATATCATTCTCAATTTGAGAGAGAATTTTCAAGTAAAATAATTTCTCAAGATTTGTATTCTCTTTCAGGAATAGTTAAAAGAATTTCCTCAATAATTGATTTATCTATTCATGAGAAAATTTCTAAATTTAAAATACTTTCAGACATAATTTTTTATTTATTTTAATAAGATGTATACATCATAACATTTTTATAATATATATGCAATATCTTTTGACAAAATAGCATAAAATTATATATTTATTCAATAATTTATATATAAAATTAATTTTTAATGATAGAAAAAAAAATAGTTGATGATTATTATAAAACTATAAAATCTGATAGTAAAATTACTAATAAAGCATCAAAACCTAAAATAAAAGCAAAAAAGATTACAAAAAAAGTTGTAAAAACAGTAGAGGATAAAAGTAACTCTTCTACTGTTTCTGATTCAAAAAAATCTGAAAATACACAAAAAAAATCTAATTTTAATAATAAATCTTGAAATATAAATACTTGATTCAAAAGAAAACAAAATATTAAAAGACCTTTTATTCAAAAAATTGGAATAGTAAAACAAGAAGAAAAAAAATCTTCTGTTTTATGATCTTCTTCAGAAAGAAGACCAAATAATGGATATAGAACTAAACCAAATCCAAATTATAAATGAAAAAACAATAATCCTAATTTCAAAAAAAATAATTCTTCTTTAAATAATAAAACTACAGAAGAAAGACAAAAAAATTATTGAGAAGATAAACAAAAAGGATGACTTAAAAAATGAGAGAGAAAAAATTATAACAATAATTCAACTTGAAAAAAAGCTGGAAGTTTTAATAGAAATAAAACTAGAGGAAGATTTAAATTTTATGATAATAAACCTATTGACACTAGCTTTACTAGATCAACTAAAATAGAAAAAAGAGCAAAAGAAGAAAAAAAAGTAGAAGATATAAAACAAACTCTTATTTCAAAAAAATGAGAAATTGTAGTTGTATCTGATGTATTTTCTTTAAAAGAATTTTCAGAAAAAATAGGAATACCACTTGTGAAACTTATTTGAGAATTTATGAAAAATGGTATGATGGTAAACATAAATTCAAAAATTGACTTTGATTCAGCAAGTATCATTGCTGAATCATTTGAAATAAAACTTGAAAGAGATAATTCTAAGTGAGTATCTGTTAAAGATCTTATGACTTGAAATATTGCAGACTTACTTATTGAAGATGATAAAACTAAACTAAAACAAAGAGCTCCTGTTATTTCTATAATGTGACATGTTGATCACTGAAAAACTTCACTTTTAGATCAAATTAGAAAATCAAAAGTAACTGATGGAGAAGCTTGATGAATAACTCAAAGTATTTGAGCTTATCAAGTAGAGCATAATGATAAAAAACTAACTTTTCTTGATACTCCTGGCCATGAGGCTTTTACAGTTATGAGGTCAAGATGAGCAAGAGCAACTGATATTGCTATTTTAGTTGTTGCTGCTGATGAGGGGGTAAAGCCACAAACTATAGAATCTATTTCTCATGCAAAAGAAGCAGGAATACCTATTATAGTTGCTATTAATAAAATGGATAAGCAGTGAGCTAATCCTGATCACTTAAAAGGACAATTATCAGAACATTGACTTACTCCAGAAGATTGGGGTTGAGACACACCTATGGTTCCAGTTTCTGCTAAAACATGATTTGGTATTGATGAATTACTTGAAATACTTCTTTTGGTTGCTGAGATGAAAGAGTTAAAAGCAAACTTTGAAAGATTTTGAGTTGCTACAGTTATTGAATCACATCTTGATACAAAACTTTGACCAGTTGCTACAGCTCTTATTAATACTTGAATTATTAATAAATGAGATAGTATTGTCTCTAATGAATCTTTTTGAAAAATTAGAACAATGAAAAATTTTGAAAACAAAGGTCTTTTAAAGGCTTTTCCTTGAGATCCAGTTTTGATTATTGGTTTAAATAAAGTTGTTTCAGGTTGAGATATTATTCAGGTTGTAGCAAATCCAAATATTGCTAAATCAAAAGCTACTGAATATGCTCAAATAATTTCTAATGCAAAGAAAAATGAAGTTTCAGGACTTGATATATTAATGTCAAGAATAAAAGCTTGAAATTTACAACAACTAAAGGTTTTAGTAAAATCTGATACAAATTGAAGCCTGGAAGCTATAAAAGCCTCTCTTGCTAAACTTTCTACAGAAGAAACAAGTATATTAATTATTCATTGTTGAGTTGGTAATATAACTCAATGAGATATAGTAATGGCAGATTCTTCAAATGCTATACTTGTTTGATTTAATGTAGATACTATTACTAGTGCTAAAAAAACACTTGAAAGATCCACTATAGAATACATAAATTCAAAAGTTATTTATCATATAACTGAAAGACTTGAAAAAATAGTTACATGAATGCTTAATCCAAAGGAAATTGAAGTTGAATTAGGTAAAGTAAAAGTAGGAGGAATATTCTTTACTGATAAATCTTTTATGATTTTATGACTTATTCTTAAAGAATGAGATAAAATTGAAAAAGATTGTCTAGTTAGAGTTATTAGAAAAGATAAAAAAATAGCTAAGTGAAAAATAGCTTCATTAAAACAGTGAATAGAGGAAGTAAAAGAAATTGAATGACCAGTTGAGTGTTGAGTAAGATTTGAATGAAAATGAGAAATTGAAATGTGAGATACTTTTGAATTATATAAAATAGTTATTGAAAAATAGAGATAAATCTCTATTTTTTTATCTTTTTTATTTGTTTATAATATATTTATATATATTATAAAATTATAATTAATTAATAATATATATAAATATGTCTATTTTGGAATGAATTAAAATCTTAAAAGATTTAAATAAAAATGAATTAAATAATTTAGAGCTTTTGTGTCAAGAAAGATTTATAAAAAAAGGTGATATTTTATTTAATCAATGAGAAGAAGCTACTTCTATGTATATTTTAAAACAATGAGAAATAGAAATATCTACATATAAAAATAATCAAGAAGTAACTTTAGGTTATATAAAAGCAGAGGATATATTATGAGAAATGGCTATTTTTTGAGATAAAAATAAAAGAATGGCATCAGCAATTGCAAATATAGATACAGTTGTTATTGTGATTCTTAAATTTGCTATTCAGGAACTAACAAAAAATCATCCTAAAATACTTGAAAAAATAAAATCAATTATAGACACTAGAATAAATAAAAATACTATATAAATATATTTATATAGTATTTCCTAGTTTCTAACTAATCTTTTTATACTTGCCTTAATTATTTGATGATTATATCCAAATAAATTACTTTCTTTTTTTATATAAAATACTCTAGAGTATATATCTCATTTGAAATTAACTAAATCTGAAATATGAACTCAATGCCTATCAATATATTTATAGGTTACTCAGGTTTTTGTTTCAAATGTGTTAGTATATTCATTTTTATAGATATAAAAAATAGTATCTTCTAAAAAATTAGAGGTATTAATATTTTTAATAATATTACTGGAATTAATTTTTAATATATTTATATTTTTATTTCTCTCAAATTTATCTATAATTATTTTACTTTCTATCATTAAATTTGTTATTCCTAAAATAACAAAAGCTAATATAAAAATTCAAATTATTATAGATATAAGGGTTTCTGCTTTTTTGACCTTTATCATTTGTAAAAATTAAGTATAATTAAATGTTAATTTGAATATTTAAATTAAATTATTTTATTGTACATCTTTTATATTAGTAATATTATTTATATTTCCTCAAATTCAATCTAAGCTATTCTTAACTTCACTTATTTGCACTCAAGTTTCATTTACAAAGTTTTTTGCCTCATTATATTTCTGTCCTAAATTTTCAGTAGTTTCTCTTATATTAGTTATATTTCCTTTTAAAAGCTCAGCTTTATTTACAGCTCAAGAATAAATATTTATTAATTCTTCTTGAGTAGGTATTTTTGTAGAAAGACCTTCTACTTTTTGTTTTATTTTTTCTACTTGTTGATTAAAATAAGTTAATCATAATTTATCTGCAATTATACTAGATAAAACAGGTTTTATAAAAATTAAAACTATATATATAGTAAATATTATTAAAGACAACCAAAGAATTATTTTTATTATTTTCATAATTATGATTAGCTAAATAAGTCAGAAACATTTATTTGTTTCTCTTTTAAATCTTTTCTAAGATTTGTAATTTGAATATCTGAAATTTGCTTAGATGAATTATTTCATATCAGTTTTTCTTTTATATTTTCAATTGAATCTTTCATATCTTGATTTATAATCATTATTTGAGATTTAACTATTCAGTGTTTTCCACATTTTGGACAAACTAAATCAAAATTTACTGTATTTCAGGCAGCACCAACAATATCAATAT
This sequence comes from uncultured Candidatus Peribacteria bacterium, assembly GCA_964586815.1. GTDB lineage: Bacteria > Patescibacteriota > Gracilibacteria > BD1-5 > UBA6164 > CAWUJK01. Next base: position 7,738 of record CAZPIB010000014.1, read on the forward strand.
TTTTTTCACTAACTCAACTCCCACATTCACATTTATAACTATCAACTAATCATTCTACAAGTCATTTCATTGCTTCATATATCATATTCTTGTATATTAAAAATTAATTTATAATAATATTATACTGTATTTTTATAAATTATTCAAGACTTTTTTTAATCTTTCACTTGACTTTTTGTTTCCAAGTATGTATATTAATTCTAATGCTCAACAAGAAAATGCTTCTCAAGATAGAGCACACCTTACTGGCCAAAGGACTTGTCCATTTTTCATTTTTGCTTGCTTTATTTTTTCTATAAAAATATTTTTTACAGAATCTATATTTTCAAAATCTAAATTACCATTTACTATTTCTAAAGCTATCTCTAAAGCTTTTTTTACTTGATCTATATTTTCAATTTTCATTTTTGGATTCATCATTAATTCTATCTCAGCTAATTTAATTTTATCAGTATAAAAAACTTTTGAGGCTTCTTTGAATTCATCAAACTTTTTTATTTTAGTTTTTAATTCTAGAAATATCTTTTTATTATAACTTGGCAAAAAATTTTGTATTTGCTTTAAAAAGTCAGAATCATATTTTGATAAATAAGTAATCAATTTATTGTATAAGTAATCAGTATTAGAGTTTTTTAAATAGTGAGCATTAAAGAATTTTAACCTTTCAACATCAAATACTGCTCATGCTTTATGGACTTGCTTTAAATCAAATCTTTCTATTAGCTCTGATATTGTGAAAAATTCTTCTGTTGTTTTTGGATTCCATCCTAAAAGTGCAATATAATTTATAAGACTTTCAGCTAAGTATCAGCTTTTTATATAATTTTCAACAGCAACATCTCAAGTCCTTTTAGATAATTTCTTTTTATTAGTTCATAAAAGTAAAGGAATATGTGCAAATACTGGTTTTTTCCAACCAAAAGCATCATACATAATTATATGTTTTGGAGTACTAGGAGTCCATTCATCTCATCTAATAACATAAGTTACTTCCATTAAATGATCATCAACTACATTTGCTAAATGATAAGTAGGAAATCAATCAGTTTTTAGTAAAACTTGTTCATCAATATCTTTAGAAGGAACTTTTATTTTACCTTTTACTATATCTTCAAATTCTATAATTGTATTTTCTGGAACCTTTAGTCTAACTGTATAATTTGTTTTAGAATCTAGTTTTTCTTTTACTTCTTCAGTAGATAAATATCTACATTTTTTATCATATTTTGTAGGGAGTTTTAATTCTTTTTGTTGTTCTCTAAGCTTAGTAAGCCTATCACTGCTACAAAAACAATAATATGCTTTATCTTTTTCTAGTAACTCATCAATATACTTTCTATAAATATCAAGTCTTTCAGATTGATAATAAGGTCCTTTATCTCAAGGATTATTTGGTCCTTCATCAGGCATTAAACCAATACTAGCTAGTACACCAAGCATATTTTCTACACTTCATTCAATAAATCTAGTTTTGTCTGTATCCTCAATTCTAACCATAAATTTACCATTATTTTTTTTAGCAAATAAATAATTGTATAAAACAGTTCTTAAGCTTCAAATATGTACATATCAAGTTGGACTTGGAGCAAATCTAGTTTTTATAAACATTTTTTTATATTAAACATTATTTTAATCTTAAATATTTTAT
>CAZPIB010000014.1:9485-17360 GCA_964586815.1 uncultured Candidatus Peribacteria bacterium
AGTTGAATTATTATAAATATATTATATAATAATATTAATTAATTTTTAATATAAAAAAAGATGTTTTGAGATAAAAATTATTCTAAGGGGATTTCAATCAATATTAGTATTTTATCAATCTTAGCAATTGCTTATATACTTTATATTTGAAGTTCTCTTATTTTGCCTTTTGTAATTGCCTTACTTTTAAGTTTTTGAATAATTTCTGTAGCAGGATTTTTTAAAAGTAAATGAATGAATAAATTCTTTTCATTTTTATTTTCAGCTATTAGTTTTTTTATATTTTTCTTTATAATATGATGGATTATAAATACTAATATAAATGAGATATCTACACCAGAAAATATTTTAAAATACCAAAATAGATTAGAAATATTAGTTTGACCAATATTAGAATATTTATCTAAATTTAATATTAGCGAAGATTCATTAAAAGATAGTTTTTTAAATAATATAGATTTTTCTACAATTTTTGGAAATATTACTTGAGCTATTGCTACAATTGTTTGAAGTGCAAGTTTAATAATAATTTATGTTTTATTTATTTCACTTGAATATAGATTTTTTAAAACAAAATTAGAATTAATGTCTGATAGTCCATTTAAAAGAGCTAGACTTTCAAGTATTATAAGTAAAATACAAAATGATGTAAAAACATATTTTTTAATAAAAACAATAACTTCATTTGCTACTTGAGCTTTAACATATTTTACCTTACTTTGATTTTGAGTAGACTTTGCATTATTTTGGGCTTTTTCAATTTTTATATTAAATTTTATTCCAACAATTGGTTCTATAATTTGAGTTTGAATTATTACTATTTTTTCTATTATACAGTTTGGTTTTACATTATTATTGGTAGCTTTAATTTTAATTTTAATAGGAATACAAATTTTAATTTGAAATATTATTGAGCCAAAGCTTATGTGATCTAAATTAAACTTAAGTCCACTTGTTATTTTATTATCTCTTTGACTTTGGGGAAGTATATGGGGGGTAATTTGAATGCTTTTATCTGTTCCAATTATGGTAATAATAAATATCATTCTTTCTAAATTTGATTCAACTAAATCAATTTCTATACTTCTTTCAGAAAAGTGAATTATAGAAACTACTGATGAAATCTCAATACAAAAAACAAGAAAAAAACTTTATATATTTCTTAAAAAGAAATTTGTAGATATTAAACAATAATTTAATCCTTTAAAAAATAGAGCTTTGAAAAGCTCTATTTTTTAAAGGATTAAAACAGTAGTTTTTTATAAATCATCTAACATACTCAAAACATCATCAGCATTATCTTTATCATCTTTTTCTGCTTTAGAGATTTTTTTCTTTGAATCTTTCATTTGGAATTCTTGCCATTCAATTAAATGCTTTTCATTTAACTGCTTTATTTCTGTTTGATATTTCACCTCAAGTTTTTCTAATTTATTTTTTTCTGTTTCAAGAATAGTATAAAGTCTATCAACTTGTGCTTCTGTCATTGAAGGCATAATATCAAACCAATACTGCCTTTCATCATCATCCATTGACTCAGTATTTAAAATCATTTTAACTAGCTCAGCATATGAAGCTAATGATTCATCAGATATTGTAAAAGTCTTTCAATTTTGTTCTAGTTTAGCCATATATATAATGTTATTATTTAAAATCATTTATATTATAACAAATTTATTAAAAATTTGCAAAAAAAAATAAACAAATATAATATATTATATAAAAATAAGAAATACTTACTTACTTATAAAAAATGGAATTTTGGATATTTTTTTGAATTTATACTTTTAGCTTAATTGTTATTTGGTCATTTTTTATTATTGCAAAAATTCATTCTTTGAAATTTTATAATTATCAACCTAGTATTTTGATAGTAACAAAAGTTGTTTTAGTGGTATTAAGTATAGTATCAGCTTTATGATATATTTTAATTTTCACATCTACGTGAAATTATAATTCTTTTTCTATAGAAGATCAAAATCCACAAAGTAATATTCAAAGAGAATCTGATGATATTTTTAATATTTCAGATAATATGACCATTCCTTCTCATATTAAAGAAAATTATTATTAATTATCAAACTATGACTAGTTTATTTACAAAAATTATTACCAGAGAAATAGAATCAGATCTTCTTTATGAAGATAATCAAATTATTGTAATAAAAGATATAAAACCTAAAGCAAAGACTCACTTACTCATTATTCCTAAAAAAGAAATCCCTACAATAAATGATTTACAGTTAGAGGATAGAGAATTACTTGCAAATATGTTTTTTATTGCTAAAAAAATAGCAAAAGATTTATGACTTAGTGAATGATATACTCTACATTTTAATGTTTGAAAAAAATGATGACAAGAAATTATGCATATACATTTGCATTTATTGTCTGATATATAAAATATATTTTTAATAAATATGAGAATGAATAATAAAAAAATAATTTTTATAGTATTTTTATGAGTTATTGCTTTAATAGTAATTATACTGGCTTTTTTACTAGTAAAAAATACAGAAAATAATCAAAGAGAAATTATAACATCTAGTGACTTTAGGATTTGGATTTTAGAAGATTCAAAATATGATTTCAATATATTTTTAGATAAATTTAAGAAAGATACTAATAATACACATCTAAGTATTTCTGTAGAAACTTTTTCAAATTATGAAGAATATAGTAAAATTCTAGCTTCAGCTATAATACAATGAAAAGCCCCTGACTTATATATGCTTAATAATAATGAAAAATCTATTTTTTTAGAAAATGCAATTTGAATAGATCCTAATGTTATTTCTCCAAATGAATTAAGAACATACTTTTATCCATTTTTTTGAGATGACTTAATTTATAGCTTTGGTGAGGGTGAAGAAAGAACTGAATTTATTATATGAGTTCCTTTTTGATATGAAACCTTATGATTATATTTTAATATGCAAAGAGTTAATGATGTCAAAAAATTAAGAAGTTTTCCTGAAATCAAAAGTCTTATATATGATTTTAATAAAAAAAGACCAGACTTAGTAGCTTTATGAATATGAAAATGAACTACTGTTGTTAATTCTGAACATATCATAACTCAGTTTTTAATGGCTGAAAATATATATAATATACATAATATTGGATCAATAGCTATAAGAAATACATTTTCTGAATACTTTGCTTATAATTCATGAAAAAATTGATATACTAAAATTAATGATTTATTATTAAAACAATGAAAAACAAATGTAGATGCTTTTATTGATTGAGATATTGCAATGATTTTTGGGTTTCCAAGATTATTATCATATATAGATGAAAAATGATTTCCAAAGAGACTTTTAAGAGTTGTTAATTTTCCAGATTTTATAAATGAAAGTAGTAAATTAGTAAATTATAATTATTTTGTACTTAATAAAAATTCTGAAAATAAACAAATAGCTACTGAATTATTAAAATATATTTTTTCTGAACAATGACAAAAAGCATATATAGATGTTTTTAGACATTATCTTCCTGCTAGAATTTCTTTATATTCTAGTATAAAAGATAGACTAATACATGATGATTTCCATATAAAACAAAAACATTTTTTTAATCCAGAAGCTAATTACTCTTCTTTTGATAAATGATTAAAAACTGAATTTGATGCTTCTATAATTACTATACTTGACTCTGAAGAATGATACTTGCAAAGAGTGAATAATTTTTTAGATACTTTAAAGTGTAGAACTAATAAAATCATAAAACTTGAAAATTTAAGTAAAGATTGTGGATAAATATTGTTATATACATATTCCATTTTGTGAGCTTAAGTGTAATTATTGTAGATTTGCAAGTGTATGAGTTTCTGAAAAATTAAAAATTGATTTTTATGTTAAAAATTTAATTTTTGAAATAAAAAAATCCTCTTTAAAAAAGGGGATTTTAAATACTATTTATTTTTGATGAGGAACACCAAGTGTATTATCAGAAAAAAACTTAGAAGATATTTTACAATCTCTAAAATATAAATTTGGATTTGAGGTAAATATTGAGATAAGCTTGGAATCTACTCCAAATAATATTACAGAAAAAAACTTAATAATTTGGAAAAAATTAGGAATTACTAGAATTAGTATTTGAATTCAAACTTTGAATAAAAAAAGTTTAGAAGAAATAAATAGATGAAATAAATGAGATATAAATCTATGTTTTAAAAATTTAAATAAATATTTAAGCATTAAAAATATTAGCTTAGATTTTATAGTATGATTACCCTATGTTAAATCTTGAGAAATTTTGAAAAATATAAAATTTATTTTAAATAAGTATAGTTTTATAAAACATATTTCAGTTTATATGTTAGAAGAATATTATTCTGTTGATAAAATAATTGAAACAAAATATGATAATATCACTTATCCAAAGAGCTGGGATAAATTATGAATTAAAGAAGAAGAATACTTAGAAGAATATTCTAATATTAAAACTTTTTTAATAGAAAATTGATTTAATAATTATGAAATTTCTAATTTTTGAAAACCTTGATTTGAATGTAGGCATAATATTGCATATTGGAATCATAAAGAAATTTTAGCTTTTTGAATGGGGGCTTGAGGTTTTGTAGATTGAATAAGATATTTGAATGCTGATAATTTTAAAGATTATTATGCTCAGAAAAAAATATTTGAAAATAAATTAAATCAAGAAGATATATTCTTGGAAAAACTTATGTTTCAACTCAGAACTTCATGATTAGAAAAAGAGATTTATAAAAAATTAAATTGAAAAAAAATAGATTTTTTTTCAAAAAATTGATATTTATATAAAAAATATGATACAATTAAATTAACCAATAAATGAATTTTAGTTTTGGATTACCTTCTAAAAGAAATTTTATAAATTATGTGAAATTACCCTAAGTGATTTGAAGCCCAAAAAATATGAGAACAAAAAGAAGTGGAAGTTTATAATATTTTAAATAAATATAAGGAAGAATATAAAAATGAAATATTAAATATAGTTTTATGAAACAAAAATCAATTAAAGTGAATTAAGTGATGAGATGTTGATATAAGAATAGAAACAATATATTGAAATTTAGATATACAAATTAAAAACAAAACCGTTTCATGAAAAAAACTAAAAAATTATCAAAAGAAAGATATTTATATTTTAGATTGATTAAGAGGTAAATTATGAGATAATATATATTACTTTATTACTCTAATGATATTTGATTTTTTAAATAAAAAAAAATCTAAATAAAAAAATATTTTACTTTTGTAAAATATTTTTTTATTTAGAAGATAGCTCTTCTTTTAAATGTTTAAATAGATTATTTACTAAATCATCAAGATTTTCATAATCTTCTCTTTCAAAAATAAATTGGTCAGAATCAAGGTTTGCAATTAATTTACCATTAAATAAATCTTTTTTATTTTTATCTAACTTTAATTCAATTTTTCCTTCAGCATCAATTTTATTATGATATTTTTTAAGATAAGCTGAAACTTTATTATCTAAATTAGCTTTTACTAGTCTATCAATGACTTCTTTATTATGCTCAATTGTTTCACTTAAGTGAATTTGTATCTTTAATTCCATAATTTATATTTTAATTTAAAAAATAATTTTTTATATAAAGAATTTAATATTTCTATTATTTTCCTTCATATGTTTATATATTATCATAATGTATTATATTTGCAAGAAAAATAACTTTTTTTATACTTCAGTAATCATTGGAATAATCATCGGCTCTCTATCAAGTCTTCTTGAGAGAAAATACTCTAAATCAGTTCTAATAATTTTTAATAAATCTTTTTCTTCCATATCTGGAACATCTTTTATAGTATTTTCATATAAATCTTTAGATTTTTTTATAAGACTCCTGTGAGTATGTTTCACTTCTTCAGTATAAACTAAACCTCTAGTTTCAAGTTTGATATGACCTATCAATGCTCTAGTTTTTTTATCAACTCTATAATTTACAACTAAAACTCAAGCCTGCATCATTTTTTCCCTTGCTTGTAAAACATGATTTCAAGCAACACTCATAGCATAACCATCAATTATTATTTGTTGAATTGGTGCTTTTATTCTTGATTTAAAAACATTTCAATTATTTGGAGCAAAATCTACTATTTGTCCATTATCAAGAAGTAGTATATTATCTTTTTTAAAACCAATACTTTCAGCAGTTTTAGAATGAGCAGTTCTAAAATATAAATCTCCATAGATAGGCATAAAATATTTTGGTTTCACAAGATTTAAGAAAATCTTTTGTTCTTCTTGAAATGCATGTCCTCAAGTATGATATTCTCAATCATCTTTTGTAATAACATTTGCTCAAAGCTTAATTAGTTTATTAATAATAGAACCAACACTTTTATCATTTCCTGGAACAATTGATGATGAAAATATTACAGTATCACCTGAAATAATTTCAACAGCATTATGACTTCATTCAGCCATTCTTGTAAGTGCTGAAAATTGTTCTCATTGACTTCAAGTTGTAATAATTATTTGATTACTAGGCTTAATTCATTCAGTATTTTTTGAAGTCATTTTTTTAACTGTTCCTGGTTTACTTTTAAGATAACCAAGCTCTTTAGCTATACCTACATTTTCAATCATTGATCTACCAGAAAGAAATATTGTTTTATTATATTTCTCAGCAATATTGATTAATTGTTGAACTCTTGAAATCCAAGATGAAAAAGCAGCAATTATAAGTCTTCCTCTTTTATGATTTCTAACTATTTCATCAAGAGCCTCTCATACATTTGCTTCACTCATAGAATGTCATTTTCTAATAGAAGCTGTAGAATCTGATAAAAATAATGTTATTCCTCTAGAGCCTATTGCTCCAATTCTTTCTAGATCAGCAGGATCATCAATTTCTGGAGTAAAATCTATCTTAAAATCTCAAGTATGAACAAATTTTGCTCACCCCGGTGATTCCATATAAAATCATGCACAATCTGGAACCGAATGATTTACTTTAAAAAACTCTACTTTAAATTCACCTATTTGATATTTTTTATCACTTCAAGCATCAATTTCTATAAATTGAACCTTATCAACAAATCAAGCTTCATCTAGTTGTTTTTTTACAAGACCAAGAGTTAATCTTGTCCCATAAAGTGGTGGCATCCCTACAGCTGGAAGAACATGTTTAAGTCCTCCAATATGGTCTAGATGAGCATGAGTTATAACCATTCCTTTTATATTTTTTTTATATTTTTGTAAAAATGATACATCAGGAATAGAATAATTAACTCCTGGTAAAGAATGATCAGTAAACTGAACACCACAATCAATTAAAACTATATCATCTCAATATTGAGCCATAGCCATATTTTTTGATCAAATTTCATCATTACCTCAAATTGGCATATATCTAGTATAACCCTCTCTAAGAGAAGGAAGATAAAATTTTGTCTCAGGAAATTTTGATATAAATTTCTCTCTATATTCATTTTGTCTAGAATTTTTTCTATAATTAGAATTAGTACTTCTTTTTTGGTAAGTTGGTTTTTTTATTTTTGACTTATCTTCTACTTTTTTATTTTCTTTTGGAAGTTTTTGTACTTCTAAAAACATTGAATCTAGTTCTTGATCTAGATTATTTAATTCTTCAACCATTTTATTTTTGATTATTATTTTATTAAAATAACAAATACTCAATATTTTTTGATATAAAAAAAACACCTTAATTTATATTAATAAATTTTATTAAAAATTCTTTAATTATTTTTTGAATGAACAAATTGAATATTTGTGTAAAACAGAAAGTACTTTTCTTAATTTTTTTACTTGAATTTAGTTAAAAACTGTAGAAGTTATTTTCTTTTAGTAAATAAATTATATTGATTTTTTTTAAAATGCAAAAGTTTTTAAATAACA
>CAZPIB010000015.1:0-1895 GCA_964586815.1 uncultured Candidatus Peribacteria bacterium
AACTGACATTAAAGCAACTATTACTAGTATAAGAAAACTAATAATATATCAATGTATTTCTTGGCTTTTATTTAATTCTATTTTTTCATAATCTTTTTGATTATTTTTTATTTCAACTTTTCTAATTTTTGAAATATGCTCTTTACTTACATTATCAGACTTACTTAGAGTCTTTTTAGTTTTTTTTACTTTAGGGGTTTGAACAAAATTAATATAAAAACTTTTTATTGATTCGCTTCAATTAGCTCATAAAACAGTTAAATTAACTTTGTATTTACCATAATATTCATACCTCATATGTCCTGGATTCTTTCACTCAAAAGTTTTTCAATTACCAAAATCCCACAAATATTTTTTAATATCTCATTTACTATGTGATGCATCTAAATTAATACTACAAGTATCATAACAGGTTAAAATATTTCAGCTCAAGACTTTATTTTTTCAAATTCTTCACTGCACATTTATTTTTGGCTTTATAAAAGTTTGTACTATAACTTCATTTGAAATTATTTTTTTACTTGCAAATAAATCACTCATTTTATTTTTATTTTCACTTTCTATATTTTGTACTTTAATATTTTTGAATTTATCTAGTATTTGTTTATTATTAATTTTAACTTCTTCACCAATAAAAATAATTTCTTTTTTTATTGGATTCTTATCATCTGGTAAATTAATTAAAGAGTTTTTAGTTTTTTTATTTTCTTTTTTCTTTATATCTTTTTTTAAATCGAAAGACCAAAGTCATAATTTACTGTCTTGTGCATATTCTTCTGCTTTTTTAAAAGTATCTTTATATGCAAAATCATATTTCAAATATGCTTTTGCATATCAAAATTTAATTAATTTTTCATTAAAATTATTTCAATCTAAAAATATAAATCCTAATAATCTAGAATATCTATCACGGAAGTTATTTTTATCAATTTCTATAAAAACTTTTTTATTTAATAGATTATTTTTTGTAAAATTTGAAGATTGTTCACCATAAAATTCTCACTTCTTTTTAAAATTACTTACTTCAGGTGTATCCACTCATATTAATCTAATTTTTTCTATAAATCAAGTATCTAAAAATTGAATTTCAATAGTATCTCAATCAATAACTCTTAAAACTTCTGCATATCAAGAATTGATATTAAGTTTTTTATGATCAAGATAATAATTAGGTTTTACACTAAAATTCCAAGCTAAACTATCAATTAATTTATTACTGCAAAATAGGTTAACCTCATCTTTTGAATTATTAAAAGTAATACCTGTTTGTTCTTTATAAAATCTTTTTATTTTATTTGACTCTAAAATTAATGATGTCTTTAAAAAATAAGACCTACTTCATCATTCAACTACATCATCAATTATACATCACTTAAGATCAAAAGACTCTCAAGAATTATTGATAATTTCTACATATTCAAAATCATCTATTCAAGAAGGATTTGGTAAAACTTTATGTATTTTTATTTTTCAATCAAATTTTTGAAAAGCATTTTTTTTTAAAATATTTTGATCTATATTACTTGTAATAGATAAATTTTTTATGATATTATTATTTATAATTTGCTTATTATTTACAATATTACCTGAATCTAAAATAGGTTTATTACTAAACTCTAAAATACTTTCATTAAAATTGCTTTCTAATCATTTTTGATAAACTTTTAATTTAATTTCATGATTTCAAATTGGATATTTTACAAATCAAGGATTACATTTTTTATCAGTTCATATAGTTTTAAAATTTCATTTTCAAAAATCCCATATACATTTTTCATCTTTATGTTTAGTTTTATAAATTAAGTTTATATTACAATCTTTTTTTGTACATTTTAGATTTTTTATACCAGATTGAATTATAATTTCTGGACTTAAAATATTAATTTGATTAACAT
>CAZPIB010000015.1:1995-17068 GCA_964586815.1 uncultured Candidatus Peribacteria bacterium
TTCTTTTATTACTTCTACAGTATTAATAATTGGTTCAATCTTATTTTCAAGTAAAAATGATCCTGTAAAAAATATATTTGCATCTTCTTTTAAAGTTATTTTAAAGCTTAAATAAAAATTTCACTTTGGATAAGTTATAGTTTTTGGATTACATTTATTTTCTTCTGCATTTTTCCATCAATTAAATCAAAAATCTATTTCACAATTAAAATTTTTTTCTAAAAAACTTCATGTAAAACTATCTCTCAAATCTAAATTTATTTTACATTCTTCTCTTGAATTATCACAAATATATTTTTTACTTATAATGTTTTTATCTAAAATATAGCTTGGGTTTTGAAAATTGAATTTTAATTTAAAATCATCATAGTTTACTAAAGTACCAGTACTATTTAAAGAATCTAAATTAGTAAGTACTCAAGTGTTTGTTAGCATTCAAGTATTTGTTAAATTTCAAGTTCAAGTGTTTACTGATCAGATAAAATTTTTATTCAAATTAGTGTGTATAATATTTACTATTTCTCATTTTATAGTTCAAGTATAAGAAAAACTATCTACCAAGACTCCTCAGCTATTATATAAAAAAATTTCTTCATTTGAATTATTTAAAAGTATTTTAGTTTCACTTCTAGAATATTTTCTAACACTTCAAGCAGAAATAATATTTCAACTTCAAAAAATAAATTCTTTTCCAGACTTATCTTTTAAAATATATCAACTTAAACTTCTCTCTAAACTTCAAGAATTATATATTTTTATATATTCCAAATTAGCATCATCTAGTGTATTTGGAAAAATTTCATAAAAAAATAATCAAGCAAAAGCTTTAGAAAAAAATAAAAAACTTAAAACTATGATACTAATTATTAGTTTAATTTTCATAAAATAATTGTAAATAATAAAAAAATAGAAAAAAATTCTATTTTACCTAAAAAATTTACTCCAAATAAACCTCACTGCAATTTTTATAGCATTTCAATTTTTTTGTCATTTAGATAAAGTATATTCACTATACTTAATATCTACTGGTACTTCTCTATATTTTAGTTTATTTTTATTAATACTTTCAATAATTTCTGAAGCATATTCCATTCAATCCATAGAAATATTAATTTTTTTTAAAATACTTGTTTTAAAAACTCTATATCAATTATGTGAATCTGTTAAATAAATTCAGCTTAACAAATAAGTAAAAATTTTTCATCAAAATAAAACTATTTTTCTGAGTATTGGAATATTTGTATTAGTCTTTTCTATAAATCTTGAACCTAAAACAATATCTAGTTTTTTATCTTTTTCAAATTTTTCAAAAAATCTATCTAAATTTTTAATTCTATGTTGTCAGTCTGCATCAAAAGTTATTATAAATTCAGTTTTTCAATATTTTTTCAAATATTCTAAACCTGTTTTTAAAGCTGCTCATCATCATCTATTTCTTAAATGATTTATTAAAATAATTTTATTTCAAAATTTTTCTAAAATAATTTTTGAATTATCAGTACTTCAATCATTAATAATTAGAATATTTTTATTTTTTTTATCTATAATTTTTTGAATAGTTTTTTCTAAAACTTGTTCTTCATTATAAACTCTAATTAAAAAAACTATCTTTCATTCTATAATTTTCTTTTCACTATTTTCAATAGCTAATTCTCTAATTAATCAAGTTATATTATCTTTATTTTCTACATGTTTTGATAATAGTAAAAGTACAAAATAAACTAAGAAAATTACTGAAGCATAAACTAATAAATCAGCTCATCTTTGTAAACCAAAAAATTGTCAAAAAGTATTTAAAGCATTAGGAAAAAATGTAAAGATTAAAAGTCATCATCATATTCATAAAAAAACCAAAAAATGTAGTGCATTAAATTTTTGCTTTTTTGATATATCAATAGCAAGAATTAGTATTATAATTCCTGATAGCGTAAGAAATATTTGTAGTAAATTCATAAAAAGTGTACAAGGGGCTAAAGACCCTTGTTATAGTTAATAATAAATTCAAAATACTTTACACCAACAAGGGTCTTTAGCCCCTTGTATATTAATATTAATTATAATTAAAAAAGAAAAATAATAAAGTATTATTTTTCTTTTTTGTTAAAAAATGTGTTATATATAAAAAGTAGAGATGTAGCAATGCTACATCTCTACTTTTTATCAAATATTTCTTCTATATCTTCCCTGATTTGACTAATTAATTCTAAATCAGTAAGTTCAGCTATCTTTAAGTCTGGTATTCAAGATTGTTTAACTCAATAAACTTCTCAAGGTCATCTTAATTCTAAATCAATTTCTGAAAGTTCAAATCAATTATTTGTTCTTTCCATGGCTCTTAATCTATCTGTTTTTTGTCATTTAGTAGGAAATAAATAACAATAACTTTGATATTCTCACCTACCTACTCTTCACCTAATTTGATGCAATTGAGATAAACCAAATCTCTCTGCTCACTCTATACACATTATTGATGCATTTGGAATATCAATTCAAACTTCAATAACTGTAGTACTTGATAAAACTTGAATTTTATTATCTTTAAAATCAGCCATTACTTTTTCTTTATCTTTTGGTTTCATTTTTCAATGTACAAGTCATACTTTATATTCCTGATAGATTGCTTGCAGTGTTTCAAAAGTATTTTTAGCATTTGCTAAATCTATTTTTTCAGACTCTTCGACTAAAGGAGAAACCCGAAAAACTTGTCTTCACTTTTTTAGTTCAGATTCTATAAATAATTCAATTTGTTGTCTTTGTTTTTCACTATGAGCTACTTTTGTAAAAATTTCTTTTCTTCATTTTGGATATTCATTAATAACTGATAAATCTTGATCTCAATAAAGTGTTAAAGCTAAAGTTCTTGGAATTGGTGTTGCTGTCATATTAAGAGAATGTGGAATTAATCATCCCTCCAACTCCCCCCTTTCTGGAGGGAGAGATTTTATATTCCCCTCTCCTGAAGGGGGAGGGGTTAGGGGTGGGGAATAATTTTTTTCTAGCTTTTCTCTTTGCTTAACTCAAAATCTATGTTGTTCATCAATAATTACAAATCACAAATTTTTAAAAATTACATCATCCTGAATAAGAGCATGAGTTCAAATTATTACATCTAAATTACCAGTTTTTAATTTTTCTTTTATTTCTTTTTTCTTTTTAGTGGTTGTACTTCAAACTAAAAGTTCACTAGAAATTCAGTATTCAAATAAAATTTTTTGCATACTATTAAAGTGCTGTCTAGCTAAAATTTCAGTTGGAGCCATAATTGAGACTTGGATTCCCCACCCCAGCCCTCCCCTTTCAGGAGAGGGAGCTTGTAAAATTTTATTTAAAACATTATCTATATTTTCAAATATTTCTTTATTTTTTATTCTTAAAATTTCAACTCAATATTTAGAAATAATTTCATCTCTTATATTATCATATTCTTTCTGATTATCGTGTATTTTTCAATCTAATTCAATTACTAATTTTAACTCACTACTAAAAAAATCTGCAATATATCTTCAAAATGGATGTTGTCTTCTAAATTTTATTCAATTTAATTGTTTATTTCTTAAAATTTCCCATAACATTTTTTCAGCATTTGTCTGATTTTTTCTTAAATCTAAAACTAAATCCTTTAAATATGATGGTGATTCTCCATAATTTTGAATAACTACACTTTTTCTATCCCCCTCTCCTGAAAGGGGAGGGGTTAGGGGTGGGGACTTTTTCACAGCATGAATCACACTCACTAAAGCCACTACAGTCTTCCCTGTTCCAACATCTCATTCAAGTAGCCTTTGCATTGCATGAGGTTTTTCCATATCTTTTAAAATTTGAAAAAGTGCAATTTTTTGATGATTTGTTAGTTCAAAAGGCAGTTTTTCTAAAATTTCTTTTATTAAATCAACATTCATTGGAATAGCTAAACTTTTTCCTGCTGAGCATCTAAATTTTTCATATTTACTAGAAATTGATTTATAATTTATTTCAAACAATTCTTCATAAGCAAGCCTATATTTAGCAACTTCAATATCATTCTGATTTTTTGGAAAATGTATTTTATATACTGCTTCTGCCTTTGAAATAAAATCATATTTTTTTACTATACTTTCTGGTAAAACTTCAGTATAATCTCAAATAAAACTTTTTAATAATTCTATTTTTCAAGAAATCCATTTACTAGGTATATAATTTATATCTGAATAAATAGACACTATTTCACCTCAAACTTTTGATAAATCACTCTCAAAATCTGGACTATTAAAAGTTATTTTTCAAAAAGCATATTTTACTTTTCAAGAAATTAAAATTTTTCTTCCAACAAAAACACTTAATTGATTAGATAAATATTTTCTATTAAACCAAACTGCCTCACTTATAAAACCATTTTTATCTTCCAAAACAGCTTTAGTAAGCAATTTATTATTAGTTGTTTTTTGTGAATTAATACTTACTAATTTTACTAATATTGTATTTTTTTTCTTAATATTAATTAATGAAAAACTATCTAAAACTTGAGTTCTATCTTCATATTCTCTAGGATAATCATTAAGTAAATCTCACACAGTTAAAACACCTCATTTTTCTAAGGCTTTGATATAGTTATTAGTAGTTCTTAATAAAGATTTTGTGAGTTTTATTGGTAACATAAAAATTATTTAAATAGTCCAGTATATTATAAAAAAACTAATATTAATTACTTATATTTTCAATAAAAATATCTTCAGGTCTATTTGTAATACTTACTTCTATATTTTTTTCATAAACAAATCCTTCTCTGTCAATAATTTCTATTTTTAGATTAGTTTTTACTCATAATAATCTAACATTAATAAAAATAGGAGTATTAAATCATTTTTTTCTAATATTAGGATTAATCTCTAATGTTTTTACTCTAAAATTTCAAATATAAATATTCATAGCTTTTATTCTTCTATCTCCACTAAATCAAACTTGAATATCATTTCTTCAAATAGTAAGTGTATCAGAAATAGAGGTTCTGATAATAAATTCTCACTTTCACTCTCTTTTACATACTTCAGTAGGATATTTAGTAAATATATTTCAGTAAAATCAATAATTTTCTTTCCACTTTCAAGATTCTATCCACTTTTTTATTGGTAATTCCCAATTAGGCTTATGAGGTTTAAGTGAACTAAAGTTAATAAAGTATCATTTTTTTATGGATCAAGCAGGTGTAGCTTCTGTAATTTTTCAATTACATAAACTATCTACTTTTACTTTTTTTAAACTATTATCATACTTAGTTGGTAGATTAACAAAATCAGAAGAAATAACAAAATCTGTAGGAAAGTCATCCGGAGCTAATAATCATGAAATTGTAGAAATATTTGCAGTTTTTACTCAAAAAGGTTTTAACCAATTTTTTATTGGTTTTCACTTGTGTGCATATTTCATAAATGAATTCATAATAGGTCCTGTTCACTCAAGTCAATTACCTGATAAATATAATTCTTTTCAATCTGTATTTCAAGCCCAGACAACAGTAGTTATTTGTGGAGTATATGCAGCTACCCAAAGGTTTCTTGGAGCAATTATTTTTTCACCATTTTTATAATATTGTTTTGTAGAAGTTCAAGTTTTGGCAGCCATATCTCTTTCTGGTAAGCTTAAAAGAGTATTCCAAAAAGGTGGCCTTGTAGTAGTATCACTTAAAATACTGTTAATAATATAAGAAACTGCAGGAGAAATCATAACTTCTTCTTTTATTTTATTTCTCTCTTTACTTTCTATAATATTTCACCTTCTATCTGTAATTTTTAAAATAGGGTTTATTTTTCTATAAATTCACAAATTTGCAAAAGTTGAATAAGCTCAAGCCAATTCCAAAGGAGTCATAAGTCCTGTACCAAGAGCTAAAGGAGCAGAATAAGTATATATTTTATTTGGAAATCTTTCTTTAAATTCTTGAATAAATCTTCTAAGAGTCTTTACTCAAAGTTTATCCATAAATGAAATAATTTTTTCTTCTCATCATGCTAAGTAAAACATTTTTATTGCTGGGATATTTCTTGAGGAATTTAATGATACATTAATATCTGTTTTTCCTAAAAATTTTCAATCAAAGTTTTTAGGAGAATAACCCAGTGGAAAAATAGTTTCTAAATCAAAAATTGGAGTTTTACTACCAATTTGATTATTTTTTATAGCAAGAGCATAAACAAAAGGTTTAAAAGCAGATCAAGGTTGAAGTCTTGCAGTTATCATATTATTATTACCACCATCTTTATCAAAAAAATCTCTACCTCATACCATTGATAGTATTCCTCATGTTTTATTATCAATAGCTATAAGTGCTGCATTTTGTGCTCAAAATTTTGCTTTATTTATTTCAGAATATTTTTTAACCAAAGATTCTGCCTTATCTTGAAGTTTAGAATCAAGAGTAGTATAAATTCTAAATCATCATCTACTAATCACTTCTTCTCAATATTTATTTTCCAAATATTCTTTTATAAACATTACAAAATAAGGATACTTTATACTAAATTTTGGTTTTTCAAATTCATAACCAAAGCTATTTAAAATAGCTTCTATATATTCTTCAAAAGTTATATACTTATCTTCAAACATTCTTCATAAAATGTAATCTTTTCTTCAAATTTGATATCAAATTACTTTTTCTCAACTTGTTATTTCAATTGAATTTAAAAATTTCAATAAATCATTAAATCATAAACTAATACATCAATCATTATCTACTCTAAAACTTCAAGGGCTTAAATTATTTCTATCAATATTACATATCATAATACCATTTCTAACTCTTACTAATTTCAAATTTGCAATTTTATCACTCAATTTTGAAACTAAATAACTATTTTCATAAATATCTTCTTTTGTTAAGATATTAATTATATTTTCTTTATTATTAGAGGTATAAATAAATGGAAAACCTAGAAGTCTTCACTTATTAGAATGTGGAGAAAGACCACTTGGTGCCTTAGGTAGTGAAGCTAAAATACTAGCTTGTAAAATATTTAATTCACTTGCACTTATATTAAAAAATGTTCTTGATGCTTGTTCTATTCAATATGCATGAGAACCAAAAAATATTTTATTTAAATATAATTCAAGTATTTTTTCTTTATCAAAAGCTTTATTAAGTCTCCAAGATAGGTATAATTCTTTTATTTTTCTTTCTAGTTTTCTTTCATTAGAAAAATATGTAACTTTCATTAATTGTTGTGATAAACCTGAAGTTCATTTTATAGTATTTCAAGGTAAGATTCAAAATAAAGTAGCTCTTATAATTCATATTATATCAAATCAAGGATTTGTCCAAAATCTTTTATCTTCTCAAGCAACAATTGCATTTACCATATGTATACTTATATCTTTGAAGTCAATATAAATTCTATTTTCTTTAAAAATTTCATACAATTCTTTTCAGTCTTTATCAAAAATAGTTGAGGTTTGATAAATATGCATATTTTTTATATTTTCAACTGGAGGGAGAGGCTCAATATATTTTTTATATATTACAAATAATATCAAAGTTCAAATAAACAAAAAAGAAATAACTAAAAAAGAAATAAATTTAATAATTATTTTAGTGTTTTTTTTCTTTTTATTTTTTTTTCAAAAATAAAATTTTCTTTTTCTACTCTTGGGAGTAGATTTATTAATTTTTTTCTTTTTAAACATATTTTGTATTATAAATTATTATCAAAACTTTTTAAAATATTTTTATAATCTTCTCAAATAATTATTTCTATTTGTGAATTTATATTTAAACTATATTCTAAGTCATTAACTTCTTTAAATTCTATATCTTTAAATATATTTTTAAAATGTTTTATAGTTTTAGAATTTTTTATTTTTGAAGTATATTGAATTACAGATTTAATATAATTTTTCTTTCTCAAGTTAGAAACTGACTTATTATCTCTTGGAATATTAAATCAATATTTTCTTAAGTCAAGAGCTAAATTTCATGCAAGTAAAGGTATTTGTGTAGAATTTAATATAGAAATCTCAATATTTTCTTTAAAAATTTTTGGATTATTAAAAAC
Organism: uncultured Candidatus Peribacteria bacterium; assembly: GCA_964586815.1. Classification (GTDB taxonomy): domain Bacteria; phylum Patescibacteriota; class Gracilibacteria; order BD1-5; family UBA6164; genus CAWUJK01. The sequence continues at coordinate 10,017 of CAZPIB010000015.1, forward strand.
TAGATTAGTATAATTTTTTATATATTGATAATTATTTATTTTTCAGAGCTTTGAGCCTTTTACAAGCAGTACTGAAGATCCTCCATAAAAAGCCCTTTCAGGTACATATAAAAATCATCATTTAGCACAAAAATAATCTCATTGAAAACAAGAATCATTTAAGTTTGAAGAGATAATTGTATAAGAACTATTTTTAAATTCATTAAAAATTTTAATAGCATCAGTTAATCAAATATCTGTTAAAACATATTTTTCAAATACTTGGTACAGTTTATTTGCATTTGATAATTTTTCAAAAAATCATCACTTAGTTAGCTTATCTCTAAGAGCTTTAATTATTTGTTGTTGTCTAATACTTCTATCAAAATCACTTGTAGAATGTCTACTTCTAGCATAATTTAAAGCTGTTTCTCAGGTAAAAAGCCAAGTTCATTTTTTTATTATAAAAGTTCTATACCCCCAATTATTATCAGGAAATTTATTATCAACTAGAGTTTTAGGAACAGTAATTTCAATTCATCATATAGCATCAATAAACTTAATAAATCCTTTAAAATCTATATTTATATAATAATCTATTTTCTCTCAAGTTAATAATTCTACATTATATTTTATGGCATCAATTCAATCAGACTCACTTCAAGTTTTTGCTTTAACTAAAGCATATACTGTATTTATTTTTCAATAATATCAGCTTTTATATTTTACATATAAATCTCTTGGAATAGAAAACATTGAAATAGTTTTAAGGTCCTTATTTATGGAGGCTAAAATTATTGAATCTGTAAGATTTGGGGCATCATTTAAATCTCATCATCTTCAAAGAATTAAAATATTTATTTTATTTTCATTTATATCTACTTGTTTTTTTTCTTTTTTTATTAATTCTTGTTTTTTTTCTAAATTCAAAATTTGATTTTTATCTAGATTTTTTTTATTATAAAAAAAATCTATTTTTTGTGTATAACTAATAGCAAAAACCCCTCACATAAAAATCAATAAAATAATTATTAATCAAATTAAATTAATAATTATTTTATTTTTTGATTTATTTAAAATTTTTTTCTTTTTAAACATTAATTTTTCTTAAAAAGCTTACTAAATTCTATAAAAAAATTTAAATAAATCAAAAAATAATAGAAAGAATTAATACCATTCATTTAAGTTTGACTTAAATAATAAAATTAATAGAATATTTTTTACAAATATATAATTTGTAAATTTGCGGGGGTAACATAAAAGAGTGAGTGTACTAAGGCTTCAACCCTTGGGTGTGCGAGTTCAAACCTCGTCCCCCGCTCCATTTATTTTTAAAAAAATAAAATTATGGCAAATAGTCATGGACTTAAATCAAATATAGTAAAAAAACAAGCTAAAGCTAGAAAATTAGCAAAAGGTAAAAAAAAAGGTGATCATAGTGTATATATGGGAAGTGAAAATCCTCAAGCAAGAAAAAATCAATCATATAAAGATAGGACACATTATCTTCAAAATAAACAAAAATTTCCAAAGAAAAAATTAAAAACTAAAAATATAGAAAGTCTTAAAGAGCAAGCAATACTTGATGAGAGATGATTTTTCCAAAAATGAAAAAAGAAAAATTTCATAACTAAAACAATGGTTGATGAAAAATGAATGGATTTTTATGGAATGCCTAGATAAATAAAAAATAACCAGTTATGGTTATTTTTTATTGACTATATACACTATATTTTAAAATACTCAAAAATGCTGTATTATCTAGAGTTGTTTCAAGATTTTGTTTATAATTTCAAACTTTTGCACTACTTATGATTTTTGAAGTTGGTTTTGTGAAATAGCTTGTACTACTTAAATTAAATTCTAAATCATTATTTTCATCTAAGTTTATAACTACTAAATAATTATTTAAGTATCTATCTAAAAATCAATTATTTCAAGAAATTCTAATTTCATCTAAAAAAGATCAATCTTTTTTTCTTCATTGCCCCTTTGTTCAATTATTTATCTCACTGCTTCATCAAATTCAATCTCAGTAATGAGAAATAATATTCCAAGCCATTTTTGAATTGTCTGGAAAAGAATTTAATATTTCTAATCTTAAATCAATGATTTTATTTCTAGAGTCATCAGTTTCTATATAAAAAAGTGGAATTACATCTTGTTGAAATGGTCTTAAAGTTCAAGTATAAGATTTAGTTTTTGAATTTAAATTATACATTATCAAAATTTCTTTTTGATTATTTCTGTCATTTCTAAGTATTTTTGCTTTAGGATCTGTGAAATCTATTTTATAATAAACTCAATATCAATGATTTTTAATTTTTAGTAAAGCTAATTCTTGAGCTGCCTCAGCTCAAGCATATGCTTTTAAATAATTTCAAGCTCATCTATTATCATTCATTTCTCTTAAGACTAAATTCAAAATTCAAGTTGTAAGAACCATTAAAAAACCTATTATCATTAAGCTTACTAAAATTGTATATCAAGAATTTTGTTTTTTTATTTTTACCCTAAGGGCACTTGTTTCACTGCGCATAATATTTAATTAGTTTTTATAAATCTTTCACTTATTGTAGTTTGAAAAATTAGCTTAGAGTTTTGTATTAAATTAGTGTTAATTCATTTATTTGTACTAGGTCTCATTGTAAAATTTATAGCGAGTTTTTTGGTCTTATTTCACATTAAAGTAAATTCTAATTTTTCAAAAGCAACCCAAGAATTTGTTAGCTTACTTATATGCACTCAATCATCTTTCACTAAAAAACAATTATTTTTTAATTCTAGACAAGAGCTTATATCTAACTTTCTTTGCAGAGTTCAAGATACTTCTTGTCATATATAATATTTAGTTCCATTTCTTAATTTTAATCAATGTCCTATTTTTAAATTATAAATATTTGCTTCAGTTCCTACTCCTTCTATTCAGTATTTTCTAATATCTGATGAGATAGTTTGAATTACATTTTTTATATTTTCCTGAATTTGTCTGTTAATATCAATTTTATTAGCCAAATTAGAGCTTATACTAAAAATTTGCATAACAGAAACCATAACAACCATAAAAATAGTCATTGCTACTATTATCTCAATTAATGTAAATCACTTTTTATTCATACTTTTAATATCTATTAAAATTAGTTAAAATTGTACTTATTTCAAATTCATGATATCATCTACCATGCCAAATAACTTTTGATCTTAATTTCATAGCATCTGGAATAATTACTCAGTTCTCATCTTTGAGTTTTTCAATTTTTAAATATCTATAAAAAATAGTTCAAGTTCAAGAGCTATCAAAAGTATATTGATTTTTATCATTTAAATACAGCCTATATTGAAGCATTTTTCAATTTAGTTCTGTTTCTCATTCTCAAAAATCAATAATTTCATTTATTTTAAATGAGTAATCAACTAATGAATTGTAATTATTTTCTACTTTATAGTATTTTCAAGTTTCAAAAACTTTTGAAAAATCTTGTGCACTATTTGGAATATAATTCCATTTTCTGAAATTTATATAATTATCATCTCTAATATTTCTAATAATTTCTATCTGCTCAGCAGCTAAATTACTAGCAATTATTTGATTTTTATTAAAATGATTAATATTCATTGAAGAAGAAATAACCATAAAAATAGAAGCCATTCACATTGAAAAAATAAAGATTGCAATCATTACCTCTACTATAGAAAATCAAGAAATGTTAGATTTTATTTTCATTTTTAGTAATCACTTATATAAGTTCTAGTATAATATTTTAATGTCTTTTTTAAATTATTTGTAGCTTGTTTATAAGAAAACTCTATTTCTATTACATTATCTGTTATAGGATTTGTAAAGTTATAATCTTTATAGAAGCTTCAATCTCAAGAAATTGCCTCAAAATAAAATAAAGCTTTTTCATTTCATCAAATTTGATTAATAATAATATTTGGCTGTATTTTTATTTCTCTTAATAATCATCTATTATTTCTATTATTAAAGTCATAAGAAAATATTTTTATAATATTTTTATTATTTTTATTAAAGTATACTCCTATTGATTGATTTATTCATCAAGAACTAGTTCAATGAATTGCTAAGTTTCTGGATTCACTAAGTGTTTTTGAGATTTCTTTTGCAGCAACTCTAAGTTCTGCTTTTTTTTGAAAAAAATTAAATGGAGCATAAGCAATTCCCATCATAATCACCATAATTGAAATTACAATTATAAGTTCAATTAATGTAAATCATTTTTTGTAATTTTTCATTTTTGTATATTATCCTATAGTTTGTGTTACTTGTAGTATAGCACCAAAAACAGCAAATGCAAACCATAATACAAATCATGCTGCTAAAATAATTGCAATTGGCTCAATCCATTTAGTAAGATTAGAAAGAGAGTAATCAACTTCTCTTGTATATTGATCAGATATTTTTTCATTTATTTCTTTCATATTTGCAGTTTTTTCTCACACAGAAAGCATTTGAAGATAAGAATTTGGAAAATAAAACTTATCCTCGTCAACTTCCCTCATAGAATCAACAATTTTATTTCAAGATTCAACTCTCAAAATAACATCATCAAATAACTTCTCATAAACAAAACTACCTGATGATTTTCATACTAATTTTAGTACTTTTAAAGTTGAAACTCATGCTCAAATCAGACTTCACATAGTAGAAGAAATATTTGATATAATATAATTTCTATAAACTGGTCAAATAAGAGGTAAGCTTAATAATAAGTTATCAATTTTTGCTTTTCAAGTTTCAGTAGATTTATATAAAATGAAAAAAACTACAGATGCAATTAATGCAAAAATTAAAATTAAATAATTATTTTTTAAAAAATCAGAAGTTGCAATAAGTGCTAGAGTAGCTCAAGGCAACTGTGCATCTGAATTCTCAAAAAGTGGTATAAGATTAGGAATTACATAAATCAAAACTATTATAATAGCTGCAATTAAAAATAAAAAAATTATTAAAGGATAAGTAAGACTTCCTTTTATTTTCTTTTTTAGGTTATCAGCTTTTTTAACAAAAATAGCTAGAGATGCTAGAGATTTATCCAGACTTCAAGTTGCTTCTCAAGCTTCAACAATAGAAATCTCATGTCTTGAAAAAATTTGTGGATTTTTTTTCATAGCTTTTGATAAAGAATCTCAACTAGAAATAAAAACTAAAATTTCATTAATTTTTTGTTTAAAAAAAACATTATCTAATTTTTCAGTAGATCCTAATAAAGCTTCTCATATTCATACTCAAGTATTTATCATAACAGATAAATATTCATAGAAATTATATTTATCTTTACTTGATACTTTATTAAAAAAAATAAAAGGACTCTCCTCAACTTCCAAAATTTCATTTTCTAAATTATTCATTTTTTTATTTTAAGTTATTTTTTAATTTATTTAATATACATTTTTAGAGGAATATTAACCTCATATGGACCTGATCTTTCAATTGGAAAATTAAACTCAGTAATAAAAAAACTGTACTGATTGTTTTCATCTACTAAAAAACTAAGTAAATTTTTTAAAAAAAATCTATCATAAACTTCCATTCTCAAATTAATATCAATTTCTTTAAATCATAGTTCTGATTTCTTTTTCTCTGAAAAAGTAATACTATTTAATTTCAACATTATAGCTCATTCAGCTATATTTATTTTCTCAATATATTCATTTATATAATATATGATTTTATCTTCTCAAAAATCTCACAAGAATCTATTAAGTTTTTTTGATTGTTCACTATCTATATTTTGTAAATCTTTTTGCAATTTATTTAAACTAGATAACTTTTCATCTAATTCTTTTTCTAATTTTTCATTTACTTTACTATTTTGTAAATTTGACTGCAACTTAGAATATATATTAGTTGTAAAAAAAACTAATATAAAAAATGCAAATAGTCAAATAAGCAGTGGTAAAAATTTATTCTTTTTTTCTAAATTATCCATTTTATTATTTTTAATTTTATAAATTATTTAATATACACTATTTATTATTAGGTTATAGTATTGGTTCTTCTTGTTCTTGTACTTTATCTTCTAACTCTTCTTGTTCTTGTATTTGTTCTTGTATTTTATCTTTTATTAACTGTTTATTTTTTTCTATTTTTTCTTTTTCTATTTCTATTTTTTCTTTTTCTATTTCTATTTGTTTAAATATTTGTGAAATATCATCTTTCAAATATAAATTAATATTAAAAACTTTATCTACTCAATCATTTACCGTAGTAACAGATCTAACTAATCATAAATCAAATAAAGCACTTTTATCTTTATTTAATCTATATTGTTCAATAAATCTAACAATTTTTTCATAATTTATTCAAAATCAATCACTAGTTGCAATAACCTGAGTAGAAAGATGTCAATTTGAATAATTAAATCATTTAAACTGAATATTGTACTTTCTTTTTAAATCATATATATGATTTATAAAAGAAGTAATTTCTGACCTATATCACATTTGTGTAATAGCTCATTTATTAGCATTATATAAACTAGAAGCAATTATTTTTGGAATGCTTTCTAAATTTTTAATAGACTGTTCTTTTTTAACTATACTTTCCCTAGTATTATTATTCTTATTTTCTAAAAAAGTATTATAAAAGTACAATCAAGCAGTAAGTGAAATAATAAATATTAAAAATCAAGAAGCTATATATAATGAGTTTCTTTTTTTCTTTTTATAAACTTTTTTGTTTATATCTAAGTTCATATCCATAAATTTTATTTAAATAATTAAAGTATATTTTTATTATATCATAAAAATATACTTAAGACAAAAAGAAATTATTAATTATCAAATTAATAAATTTTGCAATTTAAAAGTTTTTTATATAATAATTTTACACTAAATAATTTTAGTAATTTATGGGGCCCTTTACGGGGCTCCACCATATATAAACTATAAAATGCCTGGATGGTGGAATTGGTAGACACGGGGGACTCAAAATCCCCTATCTTCGGATGTGAGGGTTCGATTCCCTTTCCAGGTACCATTTTAAAACTTTAATAAAAAAGGCTTCAGTAATTGCTTTACTGTTCCCTTTTTTTTGTTGGTTCTAAGTTTTT
>CAZPIB010000016.1:0-16975 GCA_964586815.1 uncultured Candidatus Peribacteria bacterium
ATCTTGAAGACAAATTTCAAAAGTTAATTTAGTAAAAGATTGTAGTATTTTTAGGGGCTCAACTTATGATTGATGAACTTTAGTAAAAGCAAATAGATGACTTAATTTTAATTTAATAGAATGAGATACTAAACTTTGCAACTGAGAAAATCCAAAATGACATTATGGTTGATCAAGTCCATTAAATTTAGATTTTTCTAATATATCTAGTCCACTAGACTTTAATTTAAAATCATATGATTTAGATAGTGCTATTTTTCCAGTTTTTGATATAAAAGGGTCTAAGAGAAGTAATAATCCCTTAAATAATCCTTCACCGTTAAATTGTTTAGAAAATAATTTTCTAACTATTTATAAAGAAAGCTTTCAAAATAATTGAAATGACACTTATTCTTGTAATACTAGTTACTCTGTACCAATTAATTGACAAAGTAATATTAATTGGGATTGTGGCTCTGTAAATAGAAAAATTTGATTTAATCATAATTTTATTTCAGATTACAAAAGTATAAGAACTTGAAGATGTTGATGAAAAACAATAAAATATAATAATAAAGTTTTTACTCATATTAATCATATTAATCGTACTATAGATTGAGGGATTACAACTTGTGTTGATGAGATAGAAAAAGTTATTTATTATAAATTTATCCCCTCTTATTTAGAGCATAAATCCCCTACAATAGAAGAATTAAATAAACAATTAAAATCAAAAATAACACCAAATTTAGGAATAAATAAAGATAGATACATTGATTTTATAAGTGCTATATGAAATCATAAAAAGATAAAATATCCTTTTTTGTTTAGATTATCATGATCAAGTAAACAGGAAGTAGAATCTGCATTAAAGCAATATTTAACAAAAAAAAGTATAGCTATAAATGCTATAATAGCTTCAGAAAATCCAAATACACTTAGTTGAAAAGACTTAGAAATATATAATATATTAAAAGTTTGAAACTATAATTCTTCTAATTTTGATCTGGTTTCTTTTTTAAAAAATAAACCTATAAAAACTCTAAATATTTCTTGAGAAGAAAAAGAAATATCTTACTTCGATTTTTTAGTTTTTTCAATTTATTGGAATAGTCTAACAAATATTTCAGCAAAGTATAAATTTGTATTTGAAAATTATTTAAGTGATCAAATTGGTTGAAATGAATTTAATTTCATTTTACCTAAACATAAAAAACAGTATGAAATTGCATTTTTAGGAGCTCATTGAAATGCTCAAAATATGTTTATAAAAATTGATCCAGAAAAGGCATTAGATAGAAATCCTTTTTCTAATATTATTTCTAAAAATAATCTTTTAAATAATAATAAGCTATCAATATGAATACTTGCTTGAAGTAATAGAATTTGAACTTCAAATAAGGCTTCATTTAAATGTGCACCTCCAGAATGAGTTCCTATTTGGGAATGGTTACCAGCAATTAAATGTTGGTTAGATTGACTATTACCAGCAAAAATAAGTATTTGAGAAGGACAATGTTGATCAAGTCAAATATTTGAGAGTCAGGAGGAATATAAACAATTCCAAATAGAAAAATATACTTGCAGCAATGATTTCAATAAAAATTGAGTAAATGATTGTGTTGAAAATAGATTAAAAAATAACTGAAAATTAGAGTTATCTTCTGATAATAAAAGATACTCTTTAAATAAAAGAGGAATTTTAAAAACAGAAATTTTAGATAAAACTGGTAAAAGAATCCTTCTAGATAATTCAAGTCATGTTAGTTTTGATTTAAATAAAATTATTGATTACAAAACTAAACAAGTTGTTTTTGATTCAAGTAAACATAATTTTTATGATAAAATAGATATTATAAATCGCTATATTTATTTTAAACCATTTTCTATAAGGTCTAGTTATTGATCTACTAAATATTCATTTTCTACAAAAAATAAAGAAGCAGATATTTACTTTAAGGCTTCACTTAACCTACAAGATGCTTCTTGAGAAAAAGTATTATGAATTAAGTCTAATGATTTAATTGTAAAAATAAGATCTGAAAGATTATTTTTATGAATTACAAAATTATGAAATAATAAAGAAAGACTATTTTGAAATGATACTATAGTAAATAGTGAGACTAATATTTATTTATATGATAAAAAAAATACTCATCTAGATACTTCTACTAAAAATGCTAATTCTTTAATTTTTTGAATTACTAATTTATGAAAAGATAGTCTAAAAAGAAATATAAGCTTTCCAATAAAAATTATTATAAAAGACAGAGTCTGAACAACTATTTTAGAAGAAACTATAAATAATTTAAATCAAGTAAAAGATTTATATAATATATCAAAATCAGGAAGATATACTATTAAAATAGTTGATAAATACTGAAACAATACTTCTTCAAAATTTGATGTTTTATCATGAGCTCCAGAAGAATTAAGAATAGATTTATGAACAACGGTTTTAGAGCCAAATTGAAGTATTTCTGTAAATTTGATTAGTATTTATGATAAGTATGATAATATAGTCTCTGGAGATATCTATGATTTTGAAATCAATATAATGGGAGATAGTTTGATTTTTAATCAAAATAAAAATAAAAAATTAACTCTTTCAACATTTGAATGATTTAAGGCTTTTAGATTAAAATCTACTAGTATAAAATGAATCTCAAGATTGCAGGTTGATTTATATAAAGCAGATACAAAATTGTTATCTAGTTCAAAAAATATTAGAGTAATTGATAATATAGAGATTGATTTAAAATTTTCAGATACTTTAAAGGTTTGAAATAATAGATATAAGGCTTTAGTTGAATTTAAAGATAATAATTGAAGACTATTATCAGAACTAAATTCAAGAGTTTATTTAAATGTTTGAAAAGAGTATATAGAACCAAAAGAAGCTTTTAGTTCTATAATAAATTGAAAAGCAGAAATTGAATTTAGTACAAAAACTCTTGCATGAAAAAATATTCCTTTTAACTTAAGAGTTGAAGGATTTACTTCAAATATAAGTGAGTTTATTACAATTTTGCCTTGAAAGCCAGCTAGCTTACTACTTGTGCCAACAAAAACTAAATTAGAAGCATCTACACAATCAGAAACTTTCATTAATGTAGAATTAAAAGATTTTTATAGAAATACTGTTTTTACTGATAATTCTTCAATTATTAATTTAGAAATTTTAGATAAATATACAGATATTATAACCGCGAGCAGTAAGCAATCTAAACTTAATAAATGAAAAACTAGATTTAAAATCAATGCAACTAAATTACCTTGAAGTGCTTATGTAAAATTTTCTATTAATAAAAATTTAGAAGAAAATGAATTTATAGTATCAGATGCAGATAATAAATTAGTTATAAAATGAGTTTCAGAAAATGTAATACTACTTGAAACATTTTTCTTTTTCAATAAAGAGTCTATTTATTGAAATAAATATAATGCACTTTATACTATTTTGCTCTGAGCAAATTATTGAGATATAACACAGAAAAATTATTTAGCTTGAGCTATGTTATTTGATAGATATAATAGATCTTTGGCTGTTACAAGTCTTTTAAATAATCCATATAATTATAAAGATTGAATTACAATACTTTCAAATGGAACAATTAATAAGGTTTTTGACTCCTCTGATTTATCTCAAGATATAAATTTTTCTCTAAAAAAAGACATTAATTGAATATATTATATAAATCTTTTTAATGATGCACTAAATATACATATATGAAAAATATATTTAAATTTTGATAACTTAAATATTGATAAAAAATTTTTAGAAAATATACAAAATAAAAAAACTATTAATTTAAAAGAAATTTTAGAAATTCAAAATTTTGATATTTTTTCAACTACTTCTAAAGTAAGATTAAATCATTTCCTTGATACTAAAAAAAATTCGATTATAGTTTATATAAAAAGTAATAGTTATTTTTCTAGAAATTCGTATTCTATAAAATGAAGCTCATTAACAATTTCATATAAAGATCCATTTAGTACTGAGTATTCACTAAATTCATTTTCTAGAGATTCTTCATATACTTATGATAATTTTAAGAAAAATTGAAATCTATGATGGGGGGCTTGAAATAAATCTTTACTTAATTTTGCATCTTGAAAAAATGTATGAGAATCAACTAAAGATTATATGTGAGTTTCAACCATAAATCTTTGAGATCCTATAGTTTCTCTTAAAAAAATAAAGGAAAAATCACATTGAATATATAAAAAATTTGACTCAACTATTTGAAAAAAATTAAATAGTAGAGATATATTATGATATAAAACTTTTGATTACAATGCTGACAGTCGAGATGATATTCTTTTAATAGAAAAATCTTGATTTTTATCTCTTTTAGAAAATAAAAAGACTTGAACTAAATTTCTTGACCAGAAAAATTTAGTAAGAGTAATTGATTTTTGAAATATAGATAATATTAATAGTTGAGATTTTTCTTGAGATAAATTTGAGGATATATTCTTTGTGAATAATAAATGAAATCCTTATCTATTAAATAATACTAATAAAGATTTTGTAAGAGTAAATTTAACTAAAAATTTTGACTTAAAATGAAGTATTATTCATGCAAGGTCTTTTGATATGGATAATGATTGAATTACTGATATAATTACATTAGATGATTTTTGAGAAATAAATATATTTTATTGAAAAAAAGATAGTATAAATTTTGATAAAAAAACAATATTTTCGTGATATGCAATAGAATTAAGTTGAGAAAAAAGAAATGATCTGTGAGCTATATATTTTGATTGACTTCTTCAAGATAGTCTAAAAAAAGAAAAAACTGATTATAAAGATGTTTTTCCTTCACATTTACTTGAAAACATAATATTTGAGAGTATAGCTTTTGATAAAAATATAGACCCTTTAAAAGAAAATCATACTAAAAAAACTAAGTTTATAAGAAGTGAATTTGCTTGAGAGGTTTGACTTGAGGTTTCAAAGGTTTTTGTAGATAAAAATCTTTGAAAACTAAATTCTTGAGATATAGTAGAGGTTACACTGAGAATAAAAAATACTTCATCAAAAGAAAAAAATAATATAGTTTACTTAGAAGATATTCCAAAATATTTTGTCTTAGATTTAAAATCTATAAAGACTAGTAGAGATGTAATAGTAAGAAAGTCGAAATTAGCTAATTATAATTTTTATATAGATAAATTTAGCTTACTTCCGAGCCATGAATTAAAAATAACTTATAATCTAAAAACAAGAGCTCTGAGTTATTGAAATATAAAAGTTTGATTATTTGAAAAAGATGAGATTTGAGATGATAAATACTGAGACATTTTGATAACTCAGAGTAAATATAATTGTTGATGAAATAGTGATATATTTAGATCAATAGAAACTAGGATATATGAAAAATGAATTAAAAAAGAGAATTGTGATAAATCTATACTTCCATATGAATTAAAAAAGAATGATATAGATGAAAATAATAATCAAATTCCAGACCATATAGATGATTTAAAAAATGCTACACCAGAAGAATTAAAACAATATTCAAAAAAAGCTTTAGAAAGAATTAATCAATCAAATAAAATACCCGAAGATATTAATATATTAGATAATTTAGAAAATTTAAATAATAATGTTGATATTATTTCATCTAAAGTAGATAATTTAATACAATGATTTGGTTGTTGATTTTGATGATGAAGTTGTTTTTCTATGCCTGTAAATTGGGCTCCTCTTGCTCCTTGAAATGATCCAGTTGTTATGTGAAGACTTGTTTGAGATTGATTAAAGGTTGATGAATGAATACCTGTTTTTTCTGCTCTAACTTGAATAAATATACCAACTCCTTGAGGATGTTTTCAAATTCCTGCAGTATGGCCTATTTCACCTTTTAAATTTACTTGATCATGTAATACAGATATACAAGCTTGAGGTTATTTATGAGTTGATTCTCCTACAAATTTCTTTAGATTATTTGTAAGTCCAACTTTAACTGGGTGAGTTTGAACAGCTGCATGTTTTTGATGACCTGCATCAGTAGCATGAAATATACCACCAAAATGAGTTAATCCAGTTGTTCCTGGTTGAAATTGTATTGTTGTTGCTGCTCCTTTACCTAATTTATGTGGAAATGAAGAAATAAATTCTGATCCTTGAAGTATTGGTCAAGTAAATTATTTTTGATGAGCAGTTAATTTATCTTGAAATTTTTGAGTAATAAATTGAAATTGTAGTGTTTGAACAAGGCATAAAAAATTACCTATAACAAACAAAATTAATACAAGTCTAGCAAGGCAATTTTTAAATTACAGAAAAACTTGAATTGTTAGCAGTAGTTTATCTGAAGAATTTAAAAAAGCTTTTTCAAATCCAGCAAGAGCTTGAGATATTTGAAATAATAGACAATTAACTAATAGACCTTTATTGTCAATAAATTCAGAAAACATGGAAGATTCAGATATATCAATTGACTTAAATCTAGACTGAAAAGACTCTTGAATTACTTTTAAGTGAGTTGAACAGCTTTCTCAAAATAGAGTTGCAGCCTTTCCTGGTTTTATAACTAATTGGGTAACTGCTCAACTTGAAGAATTTATTACAAAACTTACATCTTTCCCAACTTTATTTATTATATTACCTGATTTTTCATCTATTTTTAATACTGATTTAGAAGAATATGCTAAATACCTAAAAGAGTGAACAACAAATTCCTCATGAATAAAAGAAGCTTATGAATTTTTATGAAATGTTCCTTTTGTTACTATAGTAGGAGAACAAATTAATATAAGTATTCCATGGATAGATGAAGCATCTCTAAATGCTACATTAGCTCAATGGAAAATGTCTGTAGAATCTTATGAGCAAGAAATCAAGGCAGCAATAGATTCTTGGACTTATTGAGAATGATGCCAAACTGATGCTTGATCAGATATTTGAATAAAGTGTGATCCAGAAAACCAGTGGAAGCAAAAAGCTATATTAGATATGCATAATTTCACATCTAGTTTAAATAAAAATATTCAAGTTTTGCAATCATATAAAGAAATTCCATCAGATTTAGCTGAATTATCATCAAAAAAACAAGATTACTTAGAGCAAGTTTTATGTAATATTGAAACAATCTGAGAAGTTACAAGTTGATGGTTAGATAGAAATTGAAAAAGGTTTAAATCTTGGGTAGAATTATATATTTTAATAAAAGCTATATTAAAATCTTGGCAATTATTAGCTGATATATTTATTGACTATGAAGCTGAATGTCATGAGTGTAAAAATGAAAGAAATAATTCTATTTGAGCACAGTTCAATTTGGTTTCTATGATTATCCCTAAAATACCAGTTATTAAATTTCCTAAATGGCCAGATATTGTTTTAGATTTACATAATATTAGAATGAATTTAGAGGTTGTTTTACCCCAATTTAATTTTACAAAAAGACCTCTTATTTTACCTCCTGCTCCCACATTAACGCTACCTACTTCTCCAGGCATTAGCTTTCAATTGCCAAGCTTAGTTATTTTACCATTAATTGAAATTCCTAAATTACCAGATTTACCAAGCCTTCCAACAATAAAACTACCTGATTTACCTCCTCCTCCAAGGCTACCAAAATTATGGCCAGAAATAGAATGAGTTTTAAATATTTTAAAACTTGTAACTAAGGCTATGTGTATTTTAAAAAAATCACCCTTTGTTCCTGAAAGTAGAGCCTGAGATCAAATTGCATTTTTAACTGAAAGTTCTGGTTATAGACCTTTTGATTTTATAGATTTAACTATGCCTCAATTCTCATATCCATTTGTAGATGAAATAAAGGTTACATCTTTTGTTAATTTAGAATTTGATAGCAATTTTATAGTTGAAATGGCAAAAACTATTGCTAATCCAATTAATGCTAAATCAAATAATTTTATTAATATGTTTAATACAGTTGAAATACAAGATATAAATTTAGGTGATTCTTGATTAGATGATGTAAATCTAAATAATGAAATAGGTTTTAAATGAAAAGATCTTATATCTACTAAAGAATTTATAAATTTAGTAAATAAAGAATTTTCTAAAGAAAGTATAATAAATAATCCTAAATTTAATGAGCTTAGAAAAAGTTTTGATATTGTAAATAATTATACATTTTCTAGAGAAGATAAATTAATTGCAAATTTAAAAAAAGCGCATTATGAAAAATTTGATATTTTAAAATCTATTATTAAAAAAGAAATTAGAGAACAAAAAAACTTTAAAAAAGAAATATTTAATAAAAATAAATATCAAATTATTTCTAATAATAAAGTAGATAAAATAAAATTATATAATGCAAGCTTAAACAAGTATAATGAAGCATTTAAAGCTTCAGCTCTAAATTTAGTTAATCCTAGTTACTTTAACACTCAAAGACTTAAAGAAAGTTGAAAAGAGATTACAAAATCTATAAAAAATACTACTGATAACTATAAAAAATATTTTGCCTTATCAAATACAAGCAGTAATATTAGTTGAGGAAATAATTGTAAAGCAAATACAAGTAAGTATAAAAGAAATTATAAGTGAATATATATAATTCAAGAAGAAAATAACAAAAAAATTAATTATAGACTATTTGATTATTTAGATAGCTTAAGTTGAAGAGAGGTGATCACTGAAATAGATTTTGATTTAGATTGAGATTCAGATATACTATATTCTATGAATAATAATTTATATTTAAAAGAAAACTTAATAAATAATCCTGATAGAGATCATGTATCTGGAGTAGAAATTTTAGAAAAAAATGATAATAAATTTGTAAATTGAGAAAGATTTTATGAGGCAATTAATTGAGCAAGAGAAAGTTTTATTTGAAATGAATTTCTAAATATAAATTTTTTATCTTCAAATAGAGAATATATATCAAAATACAGACTCGAATATTATTCAATAATAGATAAATATCTAAATAAGTGAAATATATCTTATTCTCCTAAAAATATTAGAAAAAATATAGTAGATTGATTTGTTTCAACAGATAAAAATACTATAATTGAAAAAAAAGATTGAATAATAAAAAGAAAAAATAAAGCATATATTTATACACTTTGAAACAATATTCCTAAGATTCAACTAAAAACAAAAAAATTATTAAACATAAAATATAGTTTAAAAGCTTGAAAGATTGCAACTATTTCTAATTGAACAAGAATATATGCTTGAAATAGATCAGTAAAAATATATTTCATAAAATCAAACAATAAAGAAGTAAGTGTTTTAAAAATAGATGCTCACACAAATATTGAATTAAGTCAGTGAATAAAAGTAATAAAAATATCATGAGATGCTTATACAATTTCAAATAAAGATATTATTTTAAATTGAAGTGAAATTTATAGTTATTTATGACTACCTCTTTCTTTTAATGCGGAAATAACTAGAACTTGAGAATTTAATCATACTAGCTCTAGTCATATTTGAATTAAATATTTTGATGGAACAAAAGTTGATTTAAATTTTAGAAATATTGAAAGCTATAAACTCTATAACCTAGGATTTAAATCTAACAATTATTCTATAACTTTAAATATAGATAATGATTATTTATATGCTAG
Organism: uncultured Candidatus Peribacteria bacterium; assembly: GCA_964586815.1. Lineage (GTDB taxonomy): Bacteria > Patescibacteriota > Gracilibacteria > BD1-5 > UBA6164 > CAWUJK01. The sequence continues at coordinate 9,547 of CAZPIB010000016.1, forward strand.
ACTACAAACTATTTCTAATTGAGTATTTGGAACAAAAACAAGTCAAATATTATTATCTCCACAAAAAGAGGCTGATCAATCCCCTCCAGAAATAGATTTTAATAAAAAAATTAGAATTCCTGTTTATCAAGAAAAAATTATTGATTTAACTAATTATATTTATGAAGATTCTTGAATAGATGGTATTTCTAATATTTCTATAGATTGACTTGATACTAGTAAATTTAATATTTTAAATACAGGAAATAAAATAAGAATTAAATTCTGAGAATTTACAACTCTTTTTAGAAAAAAAATAGTACTAACACTTACAGATAGTAATTGAAATTCTGCATCAAAAAATATTGATTTTGAAGTTTACTCTCCTATTCCACAAATAAGCTCTTATTATAAGTATATTGTTAGTTGAAATATTGATGAAAAACTAACATGAATACCAATAAATTTATATAGAGTTAGATGATGATCTATAAAAAAACTTGAAAGAATTTCTTGAGAAACAAAAGTAAATACATCAAAATGAGTATTTAATTTTGATATAAAAAATATAAATAGTGATTTAATTGATGTTAAAATTAATAATAATAAAATTTTTGAAATAAATGAAAATACCTGAAAAATTAATTTAACAACTAATCTTTATGAAATAAAAGCTTTAATAAATCCTGATAATTTTGTAGAAGTAAACGTTATAAATAACTCTAATAAAAAAGTATTTTCTCAAATAATTAAACTAAAATCTTGAGATATAAATATAGTAAATGATTTTTCTAGTATAGAAAAAGAATGACTTTATTTTAAATTTACCTCTTCAGATTTTGATTTTTACAAGTTACCAAGTTCAGTAAAGTATAACCCTTGAAGTTTAGCTATTTATAGAAAAACAGATACTAAAAAAGAAGCATTATTTGCTATATTAAAAGATGGTAGAATAAAAACTGTAAATGATTTTTATAGTATAAAATATACTACATTTAATGATTATATTGTAATTAAATTTATAGATAATCATTTTGATAGAGAAATTGGTCAATTATTATTTAAAATAGATAGTTCTTATGTTATAAAATAAAAAATATAGAAATCTATAGATTTCTATATTTTTTATTTTATAGTAAAATACTTTTCAATTCAAACTGTAAGTCATCAATTTTTATTATCTATAAAATATAATTTATCAACAAGTTTTTCAATAATCATAAAAAGTCCTCTTCATCTAATTCAATTATTTTTATGAAATCATTTTAATTTTTTAGTAGTTCTTAATAAAATCATTTCTCTAGCTGTTTTATGCATTGTTCAGTTTCATGTATCACTAACTTCAAACTTTAAACTTATTCCCATAGAATCAAACTTAATAAATGATTTTAATGTATTAATATCTCAGTTTTTACTTCAATATTCAATAGCATTATTATTTAATTCATCAATCATTAATGTGAATCTAGAATGCCAAATATTATCAATATTTAAGGTATTTAATAATATAGAAATATAATCTCTTATTTTTTTTGTACTTTTAAAATCAGAAATATATTCAAATATTATTTCTGTATCTTTTTTAATTTCTAAATCATTAATAATTTTACTATTTAAAAATAACTCCTTATTAATATTAATACTTAATTTATTCATTTCATATAAATATATAAATATATAATTTATATTAGATTAACATATATTTATATAAAATACAAATATATATATTAAAGTCTAAAAACCTTTTGGGAAAGCTTCTCAGTGTTTTGTTAATTGTTCATAAGTGTAAGCTAGCTCAAGAAGTTTTTGTTCTTTATATTGAGAGCTTATCATATGTAATCAAACTGGAAGTTTTTCATTTTTTCAATCTTCAGATTTAGCAAATCAAGCTGGAACTGATATTGCTGGAAGTCAAGCTAAAGATGCTGGAATTGTATATGAATCACTTAAATACATTTTTAATGGATCATTAGATTTTTCTCATAATTCCCAAGCTACACTTGGAGAAACTGGTCAAACTATTATATCACATTTTTCAAAAGCTTTTTTAAAATCTTTTATTATAAGAGTTCTTACTTTGGCTGCTTTTGTATAATAAGAATTATAATAACCTGCAGATAAAACATAACTTCAAAGGATTATTCTTCTTTTAGTTTCATCTCAAAACCCTTCTTCTCTATTATTCATAAATAATTCATCAGTACTTAAATATGATTTATTTGAATTTAATCAATACCTAATTCAATCTAATCTTGAAAGATTTGTAGAAACTTCAGCAGGCATCAAAATATAATAAGTTGCAATAGCATATTTAGTAAATCTTAAGTCTATTTCTACTATTTCTGCTCAAGCATTTTTTATATCATCAATAGCTTTTTCTATAACTTCTCTTACTCAATTATCAAGACCTTTTTCAAAGTATTGTTTTGGAACTCAAACTTTTATTCCTGAAAAATCTTTAGTTTTCCATATTTTTGAATCTATAATATCTTTTCATGGAATTGAGGTATTTTCTTTAGAATTTTCTCAATTCATTATTTCATATAATAAACCAGCATCTTTTACAGTTTTTGTAAAAGTTCAAGGTGTATCAAGACTAGAAGCCATAGCATTTACTCAAAATCTTGAGTTTCTACCATAACTAGGTTTAAATCCTACAATTCCACAAAGACTAGCGGGTTGTCTAATAGATCCTCAAGTATCTGTTCAAAGTGAAGCTGGAGCAAGTCAAGCAGAAACTGCTGCAGCTGAACCACCTGATGATCCTCAAGGAATCCTATTTGTTCCCCAAGGATTTAAAGTAGAATTAAATGCTGAGTTTTCAGTAGTTGAACCCATTGCAAATTCATCCATATTTGTTTTACCTAAGCTAGACATTCATTCTAAATTTAGTTTTTCAATTACAGTTGCACTGTAGGGAGGTTTAAAATTTTCAAGCATTTTTGATGCACTAGTTGTAGGAAGTCATTTTTCACAAAAAATATCTTTTATAGCAATAGGTACTCAAGCTAATTTTCAATCATTTGCAGATAATCAATTTTTATTTACAAAAATATATGATTTTATTTTATGATCATATTTTTCAATTCTATTTATAAAATAGTCCCAAACTGATTTTCTATCAGTTTCTCATGATTTTATTTTTTCAATTATTTCTATTAAAGATAGATTTTTAAAATTCATTTTTTTATTTATTTATTTATAAACTGGAAATTTTTCACATAATTCTAAAATTTCTTTTTTTAAATTTTGTAATTTTTCTAAAAAATCAGCATTTTTAAAAACTGACATATCTGATTTATCTTCTATATTTGAATTTCTTCATTTTGCTTCTTGTAAAGCTTTTATAGAATTTATAAAAACTAAAGCTATTATTTTCATTTCTTTTTCCTTCATTCATCTAGTTGTAACTGCTGGAGTTCAAATTCTTATTCAAGAAGGATCCATAGCTTTTCTTAGGTCATATGGAATCATATTTTTATTTGTTGATAATCCAACTAATTCAAGAGTTTTTTCTGCTTCTTTTCATGTTACTCAAAAACTAGAAAAAACATCTACTAAGATTAAATGATTATCTGTTCATCCAGACTCAATTTTAAATCAATTTTTTATTAATTCTATAGCTAAAATTTTAGCATTACTTACTATTTGTTTTGCATAAATTTTAAATTCTGGCCTTAAGGCTTCTAAAAATGCAACAGCTTTTCAAGCTATAAGATTTTCATGAGGACCTCATTGAATTCATGGAAAAACTGCTCTATCTATTTGTTTTGCAAATTCTGTTTTACACATAATCATACCTCATCTTGGTCATCTAAGAGTTTTATGAGTTGTTGTTGTTATTATATCACAATATGGTACTGGATTTTCTAAAACTCCTCCAGCTATTAAACCTGCAATATGAGCAATATCAGCCATTAAAATAGCTCAAACTTTATCAGATATTTCTCTAAATCTTTTCCAATCTAAATCTCTTGAATAGGCTGAAAATCAAGCCAAAATCATTTTTGGTTTTTCTTTTAAAGCAATTTTTTCAAGCTCATCCATATTTATTAAACCTGATTCTTTGTCTAAAAAATAAGGAATTATATTATATATAATACCAGAAAAATTAAGAGGATGTCAATGTGATAAATGTCCACCTTGATCAAGACTCATTCCTAGAACTTTATCACCTGGATTTAAAACACCTAAATATACTGCCATATTAGCTGGACTTCCAGAAAGAGGCTGAACATTTATATGTTCTGCTTTAAATATTTCCTTTGCTCTATTTATAGCTAGTTGTTCAATTTGATCAATAAACTCTTGTCCAGCATAATACCTTTTTCCTGGATAACCTTCTGAATATTTATTTGTTAAAATACTTCAATTTGCTTCTAAGACATCTTTTGAAGCATAGTTTTCTGAAGCTATTAATTCTATTTCTGTTTCTTGTCTATTTTCTTCTAAATTAATTAATTTAGCTAATTGTGGATCATTATTTTTAAGCATATTTTTTTAATTAATTATTTATAATAATATATTTAAAAAAATAATATAAATAAAAGTTAAAAAAGCTAATTTTTTAAACCTATTTTTTCTTTTTGAAATTTTATTTATCACTAATTTCAGTTATTTCTAATTTTGAAAAATTAGAAATAACTGAATCAATATTTCATAAATTTATAAAACTTTTTAAAACCTCTTTTGCTTTTATAAGTTGTCTATCGTAAAATTCAAAATCTTTTTGTTTCATATTTTTATAACATTTTCATATTCTAATACATTCTTTTAAATTATAATCTTGTTTTTTAAGGTCTATTTTTATATCTGGTTCTATTCAATATTTTTCTATTTTTGATCAATTTGGAGTAAACCATTTTGCTACAGTAAATTTTAATTGACTTCAATCTGAAAACATAAAAGGTTCTTGAACTGATCATTTTCCATATGATCTTGTTCATACAATAATTGCTTTTTTATGGTCTTTTAAAGCTCAAGCAGTAATTTCTGAAGCTGATGCAGAGTTTCAATTTATTAAAACTACTATTTTTCAAGTATATTTATCTCAAAATCATGCTGATCTATATACCTTATATTCCATAATATTTCTTCATCTTACTTCTACTAATTTTTCTCAATTTTCTACAAAATTTGATAAAATTTCAATTGCTGAAGTTAAATATCAACCTCAATTATCCCTTAAATCAATTATTATTCAATCTTTATTTTTAAATTTTTCTAAAGCTTTTTTAAGCTCTAAGCTTGATTGTTTTCAAAATATATTAATAGCTATATATCAAATATTTTCTTTATCTTTAAATTCTCTAACTTCAACTGTTGGTATTTTTATTCTTGATCTTATAACTTCTTTTTTAATAATTTTTTTCTCTCAAACTCTTAGTATTTTTAATATTACCTTTGTTCATGATGGTCATTTTATTTTTTCAACTGCCTCTCAAATTGAAAGTCATTCTAACTTATTTCAATTTGCTTCAATTATTATATCATTTTTTAGAAGTCAATATTTTTTTGCTGGAGAGCCTTTTAAAATTCTATCAATTTTTACTCAAAAAGGATTTTTTTCAACAACTGCTCAAATTCATTCAAAATTTCAAGAAAGAATCTCATTAAAACTTAATGCTTCTTCTTTTGTCATATAATGACTATAATCATCTCAAATAGCATTAATCATTCAAATTATAGCTCAATCTACTAAATCTTGTTTTTTTATTCATTCTAAACTATAATGTCTTTCTTTTAATAAAAAATAAGCCTTCCAAAACTTTGTTAAATCTAAATCCTGTTTTTTAGAATTAAATATATTTATATCACTTTTATTTATATTTTTAACATACAAATCACTTACTGGTTCAGCTAAAAAGATTCATAGTAAAAAAAATGTTAAAATACTTGTTAAAAAAATACTAAAACTTATTTTATTTTTACTTTTATTATCATTATTCATTAATTTTTTATTCTTATTTATAATTTAAATATATAAAAATATTATATATATTTCCAAAATAAAACAAGTCAATATAAAAAATAATTATTTGTTAAAAAAATGATAATGTTTTTTTAAATTAAAATATTTTTTTAGTATATAAATATAATTTTTTAGCTATTTTTAATATAATTTATTTATTAAATATTAATTAGTTATTTTATAAAAATGTTAATAACTTCTACTTATAATTAACACTAATATGGCTTTAATTAAGCATTTTAACATTTTAACATTTTTTACTATTACTACTACTATATATAATATATTATATTATAATAGTAATATTATTTATTTATATAAAAAATAAATAAATATTTTTTTATAAAAAAATATTTAATACTAAAAATATTTTATAATAAATTTGTTTTTTATAAAAAAATATGTTAAAATTTAATTAAATACTATATTTTAATAACTTTAATTTAAATGATATTTGATTTTTTAAAAAAACAAAAAAAAATAAAAAATAAAAAAAAATTAACACAAATTATGATTATGAATTTAGAGATTCCTGAAACTCAAAAAAATATTTATATTCAATCTTTAAATTTTATTGAATATAAACATATTGACATCATATATAATGACTTAATTAAATTTATAGAAAGATATGAAATAAAAGAACTAGAAGATATTTCAAAATCAAATTTTGTAAATATAGCAGGAATGCAAAAAAAAGAAGCTGAAGATAAAAAAAAAGAAATAAATGCTTTTAATTTATTATTAAATAATATATAAAATATGGAAAATATTCGCAGTGAAACAAGTGTCCTTAAAGTAAAACAAAATAAAAATATAAAAAACCCAGAAAATGAAATTTTAAGTATAAAAAATAAAGAAATTCCAGAATTAAAATATGAACAAATATGTGAATTAATATGAAAAGATCCAGAATTTTTAAAATTAATTACTAATTCATTAAATAAAAACTTTAGTAATTTATTAAAAGAAAATTGAATTAATTTTAAAAATTTATTTGAAATAAAGACAGAACAAAAATTAAATGTAGTTTAATAAAACTAAGATGCCTAATTATAAGATAACATCTAGTAAATCTCAAAAAAAATATATTTTTGTATTAAAAGCAGAAAATGAGAAACTTGCAAAAGAGAAGATCCATAAAAAAGGATATTCTATTTTGCAGATTGAAATATTTAAAGAGACTAATAATTTACAAAATATATTTATATTTGAAGCAGAAAAAAATTGAGAAATAAAAAAAGGAAAAGTAATTTGAAATGATATATTTAAAATATACTTAAAATTAGTAGAAGGAATGTGATTTTTTATCATAAAATTATATTCTGAAAATGATAAAAATAAATCTGAAAATCATAAAATAAATATTACAAAAAATTTAAAAGAACAATATATATATTATATAAATAGTAGTAAAACTTATAAAAAAGAAAAAGAAAAAGAAAAAATACAAAAATGAAAAAATGAATTAAACTTAGA
>CAZPIB010000017.1:0-16960 GCA_964586815.1 uncultured Candidatus Peribacteria bacterium
TGTGAATAGATGATCAAGAACTTTCTTCTTTTGAACCTAGACAAGAACTTAAAATAAAAACAAGAAATACTACTGCTAAAAATTTTTTCATAAAATTAATATTTAAAAATAATTTATTATATCTTTTCAAAAGAAAATAAAAATAGAAAATAAAATAAAAATAAGAAGAAGAAGAATTAATATTAATATTGAAAATAAGGTGTTTATTTTATAAAAAAAGTATTTTAAACTAAAAAATATTAAAAGTAAAAATGAAACTAAAAGTAAAAAATATAAATATGGAAAAAACGTAGTAGTTAAATCAAAAAAATAGTTTGCTCCAGCAAAAAAATAGTTTAAAAAAAATAAAAAATTTACTACTATAAATATAAAAACTGAAGCCTTAAATCTAAAATAATTTAATTTTTTCTTATCTGTAAATACTTTTATAATATTCATACTTGATTTATAATAATAAAAAAATATATTTATAATATATTATATAATATAATAATAACAAATGAGATTAACACAAGAACAAATAAAACAAATTTCAAAAAATTTAAGTAAAATCCCTTTTGATAATCCAAAAATAGAAGAAGATTTAAATAATATTTTAAAATACTTTGATTTACTACAAGAGGTTAATACAGATAATATTATTCCAACTTATTCAGTTATAACTAAAGAACAAAATCTAAGAGAAGATATTTTAGAGGAAAAAATAATATCAAAAAAAGAATTACTAGATTGTTCAAAGCAACAAATAATTGCTGATCAAATTACTATAAATAATATTATGAAATAATATTTTTAATAAAATATTTAAAAATTAAAAAAATAATTTGTAAATACATTTTTTATTAAAAAATTAGCATTTTTTATTAAAAACAATATATTTATTATATTATATAATAAAATATTTAAGTATGTGTAGTAAAATAAGTATCTTTGGGGTGAAAAAAATATTAAAAAGTCTTTTTTTTCTTTTATTGATTTTTAATTTAAGCTTTACTTTTGCTGGAACAATTGATCATTTCCAAGTAGAATTTTCAAAAAATACTGCTCAAGTTGGAGAGGCTTTAGATTTAACAATTAAAGCTCTTGATATAAATTGAAATATAGTATTAGATTACACTTGAAATATACTTTGAATATCAAAAACAGATGATCAAGTAGATTTACCTATAGAGCTTGCAAGTGATGATTGATTCAATTTTCAATTATCTGATCAGTGAGTAAAAAAATTTGAAAATTGAATCAAATTTTCAAGTTATTGAAATCATACATTAAGTATTTTTGATACAAATGACTTTGAGAATTTAACATGAGTTTGAGAAATATATATTACAAAAACTGAAACAACTACTAAAGAAGTTAAAATAGAAATTTTAACACCTAATAATTGAACAACAATACCTAAAAATACAGTTAAATTATCTTGAAAAACAAAAGCAAATCATAGAATTTTAATTGAAATAAATAATAAAGAAAAAGTAACAACTATATCAAATAGTAGCTGATTTTTCGAAAAAGAAATTGAAAATTTAAAAACTGGAAAAAATACTATAAAAGCTTACATTTTAGATAGTAGTGAAAATATAATTTGAGAATCAAACCAAGTAACAATAGAGGTAGATAACAATAAACCTCAATTTAAGAAAATTATTCTTTCTCCATTAGATGAAAATTGAAAAGTAGAAGAAGATACAGATATAGATATAAAAGTTTATGCTGCAAAATGATTAAAAACAGCTAAAATACTATTTAATAATTGAATTATATCATTATCTGAAACTGAAGATTGAATTTATACTTCAAACTTTAGAGCTCCTAGTGAAGAGTGAGAATTTAGTTTAGATTTAATTCTAGTAAATGAATTAGGTATTACAACCACTAAAAAAGATATAACAAGTATAAATGTATTTTTAGTTAAAAAACAATCTGCACCAGAAATAGAAAAAACTAAAGAAACTAAAGAAACTAAAGAAGCTAAAGAAGCTAAAGAAGCTAAAGAAACTAAAGAAGCTAAAGAAACTAAAGAAGATACAAGCTTAGATATAACATGATTAAAACTTGTTGAATTAAAAAATAAATCAATACTAACTTGGGATAAACTAGAAAAAGCAGAAAGTTATGATGTATATATAAAAAATAAAAAATGAGGGTTTGATTTTATTAAAAATGTAAAAACTCCTAGGTTTGAAATAGAAATAACTTGAGATAAAATAAAACATCAATATTTTGCAATAAAAGCTAAGCTTGAATTAGACTCTTGAGAAGTAATAGAATGAAATTTATCAGAAGCTACAAAAATTAAAACATGACCAACTGAGATACTTTTACTATTACTTTTATCATTAATTTTATGATTTGGTTTTATACTATTAAAAAGAAAACAATCTTAATATAGTCTAGTTTTTAAAAAGTAGAGTAAATAAAAATACTCTACTTTTTTTGATTTTAAATATTGAAACTGCTATATAAGTAGTAAAATATTTTTACTATTATCCTAGTATTTAATTAAATCTTATTTTTATATAACTTTTTTTTAATAAAAAGAAAAGATACAATAAGTACTAGTAAAAGAAAAACTCATAGTATAAAAAATCATAGCTTGTAAGAAATTCACATAAAGTATGTAATTCAAAAAGAGGCTAATATTGAAAAAAAGAGACTAATTTGAGATTTTATAGATAAAACGGTAGCTTTGTAATTACTATTTTTTGTATAGTTTTTGAAAATAAAATTTTCTACTAAACTCATTCTCCCCCATCAATATCAGATAATAAGAGAAAAAATAAATCATACTAAATAAGGATTATCAAAAATAATAATCAAAAATCAAAGTCCTACATTTATAAGTATTTCAAAAATAAGAAACTGTTTCATTTTTAAAAATTTTTCTAAATGATGTATATAATGTCATATTATAAACCAAACCACCCTCGATAATCACATAACAAATCATATGAAAATTATAGGATATCATAAATCTTCTAAGTAAGGAACTCTAAATGCATTTGATCAAAATCATATTCACATTATTACTCAGAAAAATATAGCAAATGGAAAAAATCATATTTTGTAAGCATCTTTAAATATCTTTATAATAGAGTCTCTTTTTTCTTTTATTTTATTTTTTCCTTTTTGAGGATTAACTAATAAGCTTGTATTCATAAGTCCTAGTACATCAATAAATAAAGCTATATAAAAAGGAATTAAAATATCTATTTTTGTAAAAAATGGTAGTGAAATAATAAAAAATACAGATAAAAGAGATACATTTGCTCTTATTTTTGAAAATATTTTTGTAAATTCATTATCTTGTTTTAATTCAACTAAAGTATTATGAAAAAAAGCTGATACAGTTCAAGAACCTAAACTAACAGATAAAGACATAAAAATACTACCAATAGTAAACATAAAAAAAACATTTCAAATATAACTTCATAATATGAAAAATATAGTTGATAATAGAATAAATATTTTAGATAATACAAGTGTTTTTTTATGTCAAAATGTATCAGATAAATATGAACTAGGAATTTCAAATAAAAATCATGCTATAAATCATATTCAAGTAAAAATACCAATCATATTTGCATGAGTATTTGGTAAACTCAAAAAATATATACTCAAAAGAGGTATAAAATTTCTTCTCTCTGAAAAGATATGAAAAAATATCTTTAATTTGTTACTTTCTAAATTATTTGAAAAATAATTAATTTTACTTAACATAGAATTGTATGGTAAAGTGTATAAATAGAATTTTTTGTATATTCAATTAATAATTAATATAAGATTTTTTTTATAATTACTATTTTTTTGATTTTAAATATTTTCTAAAAAAGTAAATCTTTTATATTCCTCTTAATCACTCCCCTATAAATAATCCTCAGTTTTTCTTTATTATATCTAGAAAAACTTTATATAAATCTTTGTTTATATTTTTTGATAATTCTTTTAACCTATTAAATGACATTATATATTTATATTTTCATATATTATAAAAAATTTCTATATTTAAAACTTTTGAATATTTTTTTAAAGTTTTGTTAACTAAGTTTATATCAAATCAATTAATAGTATCTGATATAATAGATGATTCAACTAGAGCTAGTTCTAATCATGAAATTTTAAACTCTATATTGTCTATTATTTTTTTTATTGTAAACTCACTAAATTTATTATATAAGTTTAGTTTTTTTCAGTTATTTTTACCAGAAATAGTTTTAAAAATTATTTCATACTCTCAAAATTTTATTTTTTTATTTAAATTTCTATTTATAATAAAAACTTTTTCTAAAACTCAATAATTCTTATTATGAATCTCAAGAGCTTTTTTCCCTGATATATAATAAGAATTTCAAACATAGTAAGTAATATATCTTTTAAGTAATTTAGTATAATACTTTTCAATTAAATCAACTTTATTTAAGTTTTTATCTTCCAAATCAGGAACTATATATACTCCTGCTTTTAAATTTACAATAACTCACTTAGATCTTAACCTATAGATTACTTTATCTATTTTATTTTGATATTTAGTATTCTTTTCAGGATCTATAATTTCAAAAATATCATCTTTAAATAAGATTTTTCATCATTTTTTATACATTTTATTAACAATTTTGTTAAAATCCATTATTCTTAAATTACTGATTAAATACATCAAAAAACTCTATAAAAATTATAGAGTTTTTACTATAAAAATCAAATCTTTTTTACTATAAAAATTATTTTTTTATGCTATTTTAAAATCACTTCTATTACTTATAGTAAGTTGTGGGAATGGAATAATTATTCAAGATTGTTTAAAAGCTAAATTAATAGTTTCTGTAACATTAGATTTTGTTTCAAAAAACTCTCACTTACTATCTATCCAAAATCTTATCTCTATATTAATAGAGCTATTTTCAAAATTATTGATAACTACTTCTGGATTCGGTGCTTTTAATATATTTGGAAAATTAGATAAAACTTGCATAATAATTTTTTTTGCTTTAATTATATCTGTTTCATAATCTACTCATATAAAAATTTCTACTCTTCTTTTTGAGTTAGTATGATAATTTTCTACATTATTTTCTAAAAATTTAACATTTGGTACAAAAAATATCACTCAATTAAATTGTTCTACTTTAGTAAAAAGTGAATTTATTTTTCTTATAACTCACATTTGTCACTCTACTTTAATTAAATCTCAATTATGATAAGATCATTGAGTAACCATTATGATTCAAGCTATAAAATTTGATAAAAATATTTTCATAGTAAATCAAATACCAAAACCTAAACCTCACATAAATATAGCCATATTAACTCATAGTATTCAAAGTACTATTGTAAATCATATAGCTAAAATAGTTATATTTGATGTCCTTGTTAAAACTCAAACTAGCTCTTCTCTATTATTTCAGTCTCCTGATTTTTCAATATATTTTCTAATTTTTGAATCTACTAACTTAGAAAAAATAATAGTTCATACAATAACAACTATTGCAAAAATAAAATTTATAGCATTTTCCACTGAAAAAATTCTTGAAATTAAATTCAAATTTTCTTTAGCTGTATATATTTCTTCTGATCAAGTATTAGCAAAACTTGTATTTATAAAAAATACATAAAACAATAAAAAATAAAAAAATTTACTCATATATAAATATATAAAAAATAATATATTTATATAATACCACAAAATTTTATTTAATGCAAAATAGTGTATAAAAAAATCTAGAAAAGATTTTCTAGATTTTTTTATATCTTAAACTTTTTATTTAATTTTAAAAATACATATATAGTTTTAAATTGAAGATAAATTATTAAAAAAAGTAATATAAAATATATAATTCCAAATTGGAGTATTATTCAAGAACTAACTAATCCAAGATGTAAAAAGAAAAATGCAAATACAACTAAAGCAACTCAAGGACATATTAGTGAATAAGTTCAAGGATTTTTTTCTTTTCAATAAATATAATTTTTGAAATAATTATTTTGTTTCATTATTTTGTAACCTAAAAAACCAAATACTATTTGTATAGATATAATAATTGTAACAACAATAATCAGACTAGCACTTGTTATTTCTCATCCAAAATTTTCCAATCAATGCATATTTCTAATAATAATTATTCAAAGAAGAGTCAAAAAAGGAATTACAATCCAAATACTTGGACTAGTAACTTCATCAAGTCAATACCTTAAAATAGCTATAAATCAAATAATTAATTTTAAAATTCATACTAAAGTAGCTATTGTGATAAAAAATATTGATCATATTAAACCTAAAAATGAAGTAATTTCATTTTGACTCATAGCAGAACTTGCAGCAAAACCGACTCAGATCATTGCAAAAGCAAAAACAGAAATTAATTGAGCCAAATTATTATTTTTAATAAAACTCCCACCTCATTTTTGAGTAATGAGTCTAATAGAATATTGTCCAAAAATATTTAAAGCTAAATATCCAATTGCTACAAAAAGAAGTAAAGATATTGGAAATAAGTATTCTACAATTGACCATAAATTTGGAATAAATACTGCTCATAAAATAAACATAATATTCACAGACATTGCCAAAGTCAAAGGTAAAGTCATAAGCATAACTTCTCAATTTCATTTTTTTAACTCTTTATAATCTTTAGTTTTTTTAAATTTAAAATATCTAGTTAAATTCCATATAACTAATTGAATATGTTTAAATGCAAAAAATATTATTCAAATAATTGAAAAAATAATTAGTCATTTAAAATAAATACTGGTTTCTAAATTAGAAAAAACAGAAAATAAACTATTAAAGGTAGGAATAGGATTTTCTTTTATATCTCTAGGAATCATAAACATCAAGTACATAAAAAATGTGATACTTAATCATCATGCTCACAAAGCAGATAAGAACATTAAAGGATTATAATTTTCTTTTTTAAACATATTATACTAAAATAAAAAAATATTATATTATATATAATATAATATTTTTTATACAAATAGCAAAAATATTTGTATAAATTAATAGTTGTATTTTTATATATTAACTTAAATATATAATTACTAAATAGGTTCATGCAGAAATTAATCATGCAACTGGAAATGTAATTATCCAAGATAATAAAATTCATTTCATTTTAGAGTATTTAATTACTTTTTTATCTTTATGTTTTCTAATTTTTAGATAATGTCTGAAGATTCATATACCAAAAATTCATCATAGTGCAATTTGAGTAGTTGATACAGGTAAACCTAGACTAGAAGCAAGTATTACTGTCATAGCTGCAGCCAAAGCTATTGAATATGCTCTAGTTTGATCTAATTTTGTAATAGAAGTTCAGACTGTTTTTATAAGTCTTGGTCAAAATACAGCCAGTCAAAATGATAATCATAAAGCTCATAAAATCATTATCCAAAGTGGAACTCAAACACTTTGAATATCTAATCAGTGATTAGAAATAGAGTCATAAATTGCAGCAAGTGGTCAAATAGCATTTGCTACATCATTTGATCAATGAGCAAAAGATAAAAGTGCAACTGCAAATATTAAAGGTAAGTTAAACAATTTATTAACAAATTGTTTACTATCTTCAAAGTATTTTCTCTTTTTATTTTTATAGCTTATAATAAGTATTACATAAGTAATTACAGCAAAAGTAATTGAAAGAAAAATTGCAGTAATATAAAAATCAAAATTATAACTTTCTAAAAAATCTTTAACTCCTCACAACTTATTTTTAAGTCATTTTAGTATTAAATATAAAGAAAAAACTAAAACCATAAGTGAAAAATAAATTGGAACCCAGTGTTTTGCTGCCTCTCACTTATTTTTTTGTTTCAATATAGTTTTCCTAATTGATATATAAATCAGTACAGAAATTATTCATCACATAAAAATAGCAATTATCATAGCTATCATTACTTTTGACATAAATGGCCAATTAACTACTCACATTCAAGCTGCAGTTATTCAGGCTCAAATTAATCAACCTAAAACAGAATGAGTTATTGAGACAGGTGACTTAAAAAAAGTTGCAATATTTACCCAAATTGCTGAACCTAAAAGAGTAGCCAACATTATTGCAACAAATTCTATACTACCCGGTTCAAATTGACTTGGATCAATAATTCATCATCTTATAGTATCTATTACGGCTCAACCAGCAATTAAAGCTCAAGCAGATTCAAAAATTACAGCAATTACAATTGCTTGACCAAGAGTAAGAGCCTTTGCTCAAACAGCTGGTCACATATTATTTGCTACATCATTTGCTCATAGATTAATTGCCATATAAATGGCAAATACTGCAGCTAGAAATAAGTAAATATTTGTATTTGCTCATTGAAAAAAGTAAACATACCCTAACATTAGAATAATAAATATTCAAAGAAAAACATATTTTAACTTTGAAATTATTTGATCTGGTATATGAAACTCTAACTTCATTTTTTTAAAATTACTTTCTAAAACTTTCTAAAATTTCTTTTGCAATATCTTTTCATCAAAGACCAAAAGCAAGACCTCAAGCAATTGTAATCATTGATATAAATCATATTAAAATTGTATTTATTATCTGAGTATCAATTCAAATTTTATTTAAAACAACCATTAAAGTAAAAAATAATATTATTATTTTTCAACCAGAAGCTATTATTTTAGCTGTTTTTTGTTTTGTTATTTTTAAAGAATGATAAATTATATTATAAATAAAATTAGCAAATCTTATTCAAAAATACAATATAAATATTCAAATAAATAAATCTGGAAGATACTCTATTAATTGTTTTAAAAATTGCTCTACTTCTGTAATTCACATTTTATATATACTCCATCTAAAAAATATTAGAAATATATAATATGCCATAGCTTTTGCTATTATATCATCTATATGAATTTTTTTTCAAAAAACTTCTGAAAAATTTTTCTTTTTTTTACTTATATTATTTTCTTTTTTTTCTGATACTTCTCTTTTTTCATGATGTTTTTCAATGTCACTATTTAATTTATCAATAAGACTTAAAATCTTAAATTTTTTAAATAAATAATTTATAAATTTATAAACTAAAAAAGCAGATAAAAATCAGAATATTAAAATTATTAAAGCCCAAAAAATATCTGGTCATTTTTCTAAAATAACACTCTCAATATTTCAATATATATTATCCCAAGTTTTATATAAAATGTACTCAATATTAAACATATTTAATTTTATTACTTATATAAGTTTCTAAAATAAGGCTTGCTGAAATATCATCTTTATTTCCATAATTACTTTTTTTTCAAAATTGTTTTAAAGTATTTTCAGCCTCAAAACTAGTAAATCTTTCATCAATTCAAATTATTTTGTATTTTTTTATACTCTTGGATGTTTTTCAAAATTTATTTTCAAGCTCTCTTATGAATTCTTTAGTTTTATTTAATTGCCTTAAATCTTTACCAAATAAGTCATAAGGTAACCCTACAACTATTATATTAATATCAGGATATTCTAAAAAATATTTATCTAATATTTTTACTATATTAACTCTTAGGCAAATTTCTTTTGGAGTAGAAATCATTTCTACCTCCAAAGCCAATCAACATCTTTTATCTCAATAATCAATTGCTATTGCTCTATTCATTATTCTGCAGTTATTATTACAAATATTTTCGCCATTGCATCTTTACCTAATTTGATAAAAATTTGATGTTCTCAAAGTTTTTTTAAATGTCAATTGCTCATTTCAATATTTTTCTTTGTAATATCTAGTTTAAATAATCTTTTTACTTCTATTATAATATCTTTTTCTCATATTCATCCAAATACCTTATTTCATCAAGTAGTTTTAAGTTTAAAATTTAATTTTTTATTATTTAATTTTTCAGCTATTTTATATCTATTTTCTATTAATTCTCTTTTGTGATTATTCTCTTTTGTGATTTGATTTTTTAGTTTTTGTTCTTGTCCTATAGTAAGTTCTACAGCTAATTTTTTAGGAAATAACATATTTTGAGCATAACCAGGCTTAACTTCTTTTACTTCCCCTTTTTTTGCAACATGTAAAACATTTTCCAAAAATAATACTTTCATAAATTTATACTTAATAATTAAATTATATTTATAATATCATACTTAAGCTAATTCTCAAAATAAAAAAAGAAAATGATTAATCATTTTCTTTTTCTTCTTCTTTACTATTTTGATCTTCTTCTATAGAAATTTTATATCATGTTAATTCAGAAGCAAGATTTACATTTAATCATCATTTACCAACAGCTCTAGCTCTTTCTCATTTAGCAATATATGCTATTACGTGATCTTGATTATCTCCTGGTATAACTTTTAAAACTTTTGCTGGAGATAAAGCTTTTTTTATAACTTCTTCTGCATTATCAATATTTGGAACAATATCTATTTTTTCTCAAAATAACTCATCCATAACTTGTTTTACTCTAATTCATTTTTGACCAATAAGTGTTCAAACTGGATCGATTTCTGGAAAAGTTGAAGAAACAAGCATTTTTGTTTTTACTCAGGCCTGTCTTACTATTTTATCAATAGAAACAATTCCTTCTTCAATTTCAGGAACAAATTCTTTAAAAATTTCAGCTACTAATTCTGGTCTTTTTCTTGAAAGAGTAACTCTTGGAGCCTTATTTTCTTCTTTTTGTAAATCAGCTATAAGTACATACATTCTTCATCAAGCAACATAATTATCTCTAGATACTTGTTCAGCTCTAGGAAGAGGAATTTTGTTATCTTTATATTCAAATAAAACTTTTCCTCCTTCAGCTATATCTATTTTCATAGCTATTAATTCACCTAAACTACTTTTGAATAAATCATAAATTTTTTCTTTTTCAGTTTCCCCAATTTTTTGAATAATTACTTGTCTAGCAGCTTGAGAAGCTATTCTACCAAAACTTTCAGCATTTTCTTCATTCATTACTTCATCAGTAACATCAATTTCAATAATATCTCACTGCTCAAAACCATCAACTTCTTTTATGTCAATTTCAAGTGCTGGATTTTCAACTTCTTTTACAACAGTTTTTTCAATTGATATTTCAATTTTTTCTTCCTCAAAATTAAGCTTTACATTTACTTCTTCATCTTTATTTCCATAATCTTTTTTATAAGCTGTTTTTAAAGCAGCTTCAATAATTTCAGTAAATCTTTCTTTTGGAATTTTTTTTTCTTTAGCAATAATAGTTATTGCTGTTTCTATTTTTTTTATATCTAGCATAATTTTAATTTTTAAATTAATAAATACTCTAAAAATAAAATGAGAATCTGGCAAGCCAAACTCTCATTTCTTTATTATCAGAAATTACAAAAATAAGTTTAATGAGTTTTGTGTTTTTTGCAAATTTTTTTGGCTCTTATTGGATAGCAAGTAAAATAGATGCCGTTTTTTACTTAGAAGCAAGTACCAAAATTTATTTGATATTATTTTAAATCTAATTTTTTTCTATAAAAATAACATTTTTCTCAACCATTATAAAGTTTTCTTTTTTTGTAATTATTTAAATTTACTATTTTATCAAATCATTCAAAATAATTTGTTATTATACCTCAATTTAATTCAGGATTTTTATTAAATAATTTATCAATATTTTTATATAAATCATTTAAAAAATCTATTTTTAGTCTTTCTCAATATGGAGGATTTGAAACTAATGTTCATTTTAAATTTTGGATTATATAGCTTTCAAAGTTTGCAGTAGAAAAAATTATAATATCATCTACTCATATATTTTGTGCATTTTCTTTAGCAATTTCTAAAATTTTTTCATCAATATCTGAAGCAAATATCTTATATTTTCATTCAAATTTTTTGGTCTTAGCTAGATCTAGTTCTTCACTTACTAGTTTTTTATCAACTAAAACAAGATTTTCAAAAGCAAAATACCTATTTAATCCGGGAGCAATATTTTTAGCTATCATAGCTGCTTCAATAGCAATTGTTCCTGATCAACAAAAAAGATCATAAAAATTATCTTTAAATCTCCAGTTTGATAATAGTACAAGTGCAGCTGCTAGGTTTTCTTTTATGGGAGCTTTTCAAGTTTCAGTTCTATATCATCTTTTATGGAGTGCTTCTCAAGTTGTATTTAAAAGAATTTGAACTTTATTATTTTTTAATAAAACCATGATTTCAAATTTTTCTAAATCTTTATCCTCAAAAACCTTTTCTCAAGATTTATTGTTTAATTTGTCAATAATTGATTTTTTTACTATTTTTCATATAGCAGGAGTTGAGTCAAGTTTTGAATTAATTGATTTAACTTTTACAATAATAGGATAGGAATGATGAAAGTATTTTTTAAAATTAATAGTTGAGACTAGATCATATAATTTATCAAAATTATCAATATTATTTTCTTCTGATAAAACCTGATAAACTTTATTCCCTACTCTAGACCAAATATTTACTCTAACCATAGTTCTACTATCTCATTTAAACTCAATACTCCTATCAAATACTTCAATTATTTGTCATCCTTGTTTTTCTATTTCTTTTTTTGCTATTTTTTCAACTCAAGCTATTGTAGATAATATATATTTTGTCATTATATTTTATTATAATTAAAGATTACTCTTAGTTTTTTAAAGATTCTCAAAATGTTTCTCTATATAGATTTGAAAATTGTTTCCAATCTATAAAATGATTTTGAGCTCAATATTCTCAGGTTGAAAGAGATGCAAGTACAGCTCAAATTCTTGCTGATTGTTCCCAATCATAATCATCATTAAGTCATTTAAGAAGTCCTGCTCTATATGCATCTCAAGCTCAAGTAGCATCCAAAAATCTTGGATTTTCAATTCAGTGAATTTCTATAATATTATAGTTTCTATCAAAAATCTTTGATCATTTTATTCAATATGTCAAAATCATATATTCAAACATTTCTATCATTTCTCAATCATTTTTTTCTGAAACTTTTTTAATTATTTCATATTCATATTCATTTAAAATGATATAATCTGACAAATTAAAACAATATTCTAGATCCTGCTTAGTCATTTGAGTTATTTGTTGTCATGGATCAAAAAGAGTCTTTATTCATTTTTTTTTAAAAAGATTTAAATGATTTTTCATAGTAGTAATATCATTTGCAGACACAATAGAATATTTGATATTTTCATCTTTAATATATTTTATGTGGCAAGAGTCATTCATTGCTCAAGGATAAAAAGCTGTAATTTGATTATCAAATTTATCATTAGTTATATAACTTCTTGCTGTTAGATTATCTTTTGAAATATTTATATAGTCAAGAACTGTATTTTCTTTCATAAAATCAGAAAAAATATAATCTTTTCAAACAGAAGTTAATAAAATTGACTCACATCAAAGTAATGCTAAATTATAAGATATATTTGATCCAGTTCATCAATTTTCTTTTTTCAATTTAGAAACTATATAGGAAATATGTACATTTCCCATTTTTTTTTCACTTAAATGCTCTTTAATATCAGTCCCACTATGCATTATATTATCAAAAGCAGTTGATCCTGAAACAATTACTTTACTCATAAATTATTTATTTATTTTAAAATATATACTTTTATTATATTCTATTTTTAAATAAAAAACAAGTTAAACTTTATATTTTGTCTTGATTAATTCTAAAAATATTTTAATATATTTTTATATTTATGAATAAAATAAATTTTATGTTAAATAAATTTGAAATAATCAGTAAAAAAAATCTAAATTCTGATATTTATAAAATAACTTATAAATTAGAAAAAAAAATAAATATAAAACCTGGACAATTTATAATATTTTTAATTGATAAAATAGGTTGAAGAGCATATTCTATACTAGATATAATAGACTGAAATGTAGTTTTAATCATAAAAAAATGGGAAAAAAAAAATGGATGAAGATGAGGTAGTAAATATCTTTGTGAATGTAAAATATGAGATAAGATAAAATGAGTTGGGCCAACTGGTAATTTTATCCTACAAAATAATAATTTAAATAAATTATTCTTATGAACAGGAACTTGATTTGTACCCCTTTATAATCAAATACTTTGAAATATAAAAAATAAAATAAGTAATAATATAAAACTAATTTTTTGAGTAAGAACTAAAAAAGACTTATTTTATATTAAAGAATTAAAAGAGCTAAAAAAACAAAATACTAATTTTGATTTTGAGATATATTTAAGTTCTGAAAAAACTAAAGATTTTAACTATTGATATATTACACAATTTTTAACTAAAAAAAATTTAGAAGAATTTCAAGAGTTTTATATATGTTGAGTTCCAGAAATGATAAATTCATCAACTGAAATACTTAAGAAATTATCAAAAAAAAACATATATTTTGAAAAATATTAAGTACTAATATATTATATAATTAATTCTAAAATAATTATAGAGTTTTTCATAGAAAATACTAGATTATCCATGTGTGCTTCTTTAGATTGACTATCAGATCAATCTGAAACAGCTTTTATAACTACACATTTTTCAAGTGATCTATAAGCTCTAGCAACTGATAATACTGCAAAAGCCTCCATTTCAACAATATCTCAAGATAAATCTTTTAGAAGATTTTCTTTTATTTTTTCATTATCTACAAATTGATCTCAAGTAAGGCAAACTCAATTCATTATTAATCAAAATTTTGTTAAATCAATATTATCTCAAATAGCATAGTCAAGGAAAATTGGTTTTTTAGCATAATCAAGATTTTTTCACTCAAAAGGTAAATACATATCATGTTGAATAAATGTATTTGGCAAAAAAACATCTCATATTTTAATATCACCTGAATTATCTAAATTTCAAGCAATTCAAATATTTATTAATTTATTAATTTCATAATTTTCAAATAAATAAGTAGTAGCTAAGCTAGCAGATATTTTTCATACTCAAGATAAAACTAAGACTATTTTATCAACAGTATTCTCATCATAATTTTTTCTTTCTCCTTCAAAAATACTTATATTATTAGGTATAGTACCTGATTTATTTTCTTTTAAATTATACTTTTTTATTATTAAGTCAGCTTCTTCTTTCATTGCTGTAATTATTGCTTTTATTAGTTGCATATTTTTTATATTAATTATTAACTAAAAAATTATATTAATTTTTATAAAATTATAAAGTTGAAATTTAATAAAAAAATATTAAAATATTTTTAAATAAAATATTTTAAAATAATTATATGGATCTACATTTAATACAAATACTATCTTTTTGAATTCTATCATTTTTGGTTTGATTTATTTTGGCTCCCTATTATATAAATATTCTCAAAAAAGCTAAACTGTGAAAACAAATAAGACAAGAGGCTACAATATGAAAGGCAACTGAATTTTTTAAACTTCATAAAAATAAAGTTGGTACACCAACTATGTGATGAGCCCTAATTTTATGAGTAGTTTTTTTAATGGTTTTAATTAGTATAATTTTTCAAGCATTTTGATATATAGAAAATTCACTTTTAGATAGATGAGAAACTTATTTAATATTATTTACACTTTTTACAGTTTGAATTTTGTGAGCTATAGATGATATTATGAATATAAAATGAATATGAAAAACAAAATGATTATCTGCTAAATTTAAAATATTTTGGTTAATTATATTTGCAATACTATGATCACTATGGTTTTACTTTAAATTAGATTGGGCAAATAAAGATTTAATAATCCCCTTTTTAGAAAATTGAATAAATATTTGAATTTGGTTTATACCATTATTTATACTTGTTATTATTGCAAGTGCTAATTCAGTAAATATAACAGATTGACTTGACTGACTTGCTTGAGGCTTACTTCTTTTTGCCTTTGCTGTATATACTTATATAACTTATGATCAAGGATTATTTTTACTTTCAGCACTTTGTGCTACAATTGTCTGAGTATTAATAGCATTTTTATGGTTTAATGTAAAACCAGCTCAATTCTATATGTGAGATATGTGAAGTCTTAGTCTCTGAGCAGTTTTATGAATAATAGCAATGCTTACAAATACACTTTTTATATTACTTATGCTTTGATCAATATTTATTCTAAATACTATTTCCGTAGTAATTCAACTAGCTTCAAAAAAATTTAGAAATGGTAAAAAAGTATTCAAAATTGCCCCCTTCCATCATCACCTTGAGGCAATTGGATGGTCTGAGGAAACAGTAGTTTTTAGGCTTTGGCTTATAGGAATAATTTTTTCAGTATTTGGTGTAATGTTTTATATTTTACAAAAATAAATATGAGCTTCAAAATGATAAATGAGAAATTTAAGTGTGAAAATTGCTGAAAAAATATAGAAAAACACCCAGAGGGCTCTGCTCGAAACCACTGTTCTTTTTGTTTATATTCAAAGCATCTTGATAAAGTTTTTCCTTGAGATAGACTTTCAGAATGCTTATGATTAATGGCACCAATTTGAATTGATTACAAAAAAAATAAATGAAATATGATTAAGTACAAATGCATTAAATGCTCAAAAGAAATTTTAAATAAAGTAGCTTTTGATGATAATTTTTTAGATTTTATAAAAAAAATAAACAAAACTTTTTAGTTTTGTTTATTTTGCATTAATCCAAAAATTCTATCTATTTCTTTTTCTGCAAGCATTCAATTAGCTATATTAAATAACTCCTTATCTATTGCAAGTAATTTATTATTAATAGTAGGTTGAGTTTCTCACAGAGTTCTTTCTAATATATATGTATAGTCTGCATTAAAATCTCATCATATATTTTCTTTATCTACCTCTAAATTAAATATTTTCACAAAAGTATTTGGTATTTTTTTTCAAGTACTAATTGAATAATTGATTATTTCTTGTTTTTCTTTTTGTGTAAAAATATCACCTTTTCATAAATTTAGCTCAGCTCTTACTTTATCTAATATATCAAAATCTTTACCTTTAATTTTAATATCCTTACTGTTTCAAATCTCTATTTTTCAAGTTTTTATTTCATAATATTGTTTAAGTTGAAATTGTATTTCTACTGTAGCTCATTTTTCATCAACAAT
>CAZPIB010000018.1:0-16714 GCA_964586815.1 uncultured Candidatus Peribacteria bacterium
ACTTGTTTTAGAATCTACATTTTTTAAACCAATTTTTTTTAAAATTTTATCAAATCCTAAACCTGATAATATACTTATAATAAGTTTTTTAATAACTCTTGCTACAAAATAACTTATTGCAAATATTAGTATTGCTCAAATTAATTGAGGAATAAAACCAGTAATATTTTCTATAATATTTTTTATAGGTGCAACTAATTCCTCTTGTCCTAATGTTTCTAATATAGGAGTAATAAAGAATAAAATTACTGTCCAGTATCCAATAATACCAGCTGTTTCTGAAAGAGAATTTTTAGAATCTTCTGAATTTAATTTTTTATCTAAATTTATAGAATTAGCTGCTTTAGTAATTGCTGCTTTAGATAAAACTGCTAAAAACCAAGCTAGTAAAACTAATAAACCAGCATTTATAAAATTCATTAAATAATTATTAATTAATGAATTTAATGCAGATTGTTCAATTACTCATATATAAGCAAGAGATCAAACAACAGAAACTAATAATAAAATATAATAAAATATTTTAGAAAAAATATTTCATAAATACTCCATATCTAACTTAACATCTATAATTTGAAAAGCTTTTTTTATAAAATTTGCTTTTGAGATTAGTTTTCAAATTAGATTTGCAATTATTTTTGCAAAAATAAAAACTAAAATAACAATTATTATTGCAATAAGTACTTTTACAACTAATTCAGTTGAGAGACCTATTTTGTCTAAATATTCATTCATAATATATTTTTTTAAAAAATTAATATGTAATATAAATTACTTTTTTAGTATAATAGATTTAAAATTTTTGTAAAATAAATATTTTATTTTAATAAAAATTAAATATAATATAAAAAATATTTAATTATAAAATAAATGATATATTTATTTACATGAAAAAATGAGTTTTTAATTAGAGAAAAGACTTTTAGTTGGAAAAATCAATTTGTGAAAAAATTTTGAGATTTTAACTTTGTTCATTTTAAGGATTTAAAAAATATTAATTATAATACAATTAATCAAGAACTTCTAGCAGAAGGATTTATGTGAGAGAAAAAATTAATAATAATTGATGATTTTCCTCTTAAATCAAATAACAAAAATCCTGAATTAAGTGAAAAACAAGATTACTTAGAAGGTATTTTAAATAATATTCCAAATAATAATATTATTATATTCTCATCTATTACTCCTGATAAAAGAAGTAAATTTTATAAAAAATTAAAAAAAATAGCTACTAAGGTTGAAGAATTTAATGCTATCTTAGATAATGAACTATATTTAATAATTTCAAAAAAATATTGAAATAAAATAGATAGTCAAGCAATAAACTTATTAATAAAATATAAATCATGAAATTTAGAAAAAATAGTTTCTGAAATAAAAAAATTACTCATTCTAAATAGTTCTATTAATTCTAATTTAATTAAAGAAAATATTTTTCCAGAACTTGAGGAATCTATTTTTCAACTTGTCGATGATATTATGAATAAAAATATTCCTGAAGTTATAAATAAAATAAATATTATTTTATCCCAAACCTCAGTTTATGCTTTTTATAATAATTTATTAGCAAATTTAAGAGTATTAGTTTTTATTAAAAATCTAAAATCAAAAAATATTAATAATATTTCTGAAATTTTGGACTTAAAAAATAGATCCTTTTTAGTTACTAAAAACTATAAAATAAGTTTAGAAAAATTAAATAATTTATATATTTGACTGGTCAAATTAGATAAAAAAATGAAATCATGAAAAATGATTTGAAGTGAAGAGGAGGTTTTAAAAAATGAAATTGAAAAAGAAATTTTAAAAATAAACAATTAAGTAAATATATTTTGTAATTAAAAATTTATGAAAATTTCAGAATTAAAAAATAAAAAAATTGCAATTCTTTGATATTGATTGGAATGAAAATCAACTGAAAAATTTTTAAAAAGATTAGGTTTAAAATATACTATTTTAGATAAAAATTTAGATAAAAATTATTTAAATAAAATAACTAGCTTTGATTTAATTTTTAAAAGTCCTTGAATTAGTCCATATAATAACTTAGAATTACTTAAAGTTTCAGAAAAACTAACTTCCCAAGTTGAAATTTTAGCTGATAATTTTGATTGAAAAATTATATGAATAACAGGAACAAAGGGAAAATCTACTATTTCAACTTTACTTTATTTTATATTAAAAGAGCTTTGATATAAGGTAAAACTTGTTTGAAATATATGAAATCCTGTACTTGATGAGATTGATATTATTTCTTGAGAAAAATATGATTATATTGTTTATGAGCTTTCGAGTTATATGCTTGAATGATTAGAGTTAAATATTTTCATATGACTTTTAAATAATATTTATGATTGTCATCTTGATTGGCATAATGGAAGAAATAATTATGAATTAGCTAAATTTAATATTTTTAAAACCTCAGAATATAAGCTAGTAAATTATGAATTAAAAAATAATTCTAATTTAGTTTTATTTGAAAAAATAGGAATTGATTTTTTTGGTTTAGAATGACAATATAAATATAAAAACAATATATTTTATGTTAATAATAAAGAATTTATTTTAGATGAAGATATTGCTTTAAAATGAGAACATAATAGAAAAAATATTTCTTGAATTTTTGGAATTTTAGATAAAATTTTAAAATCAGAAAATAAAGATATTTTTGATAAAAATTTTATAAAAAGTATTAAAAAAGTATTAAAAAAATTTAGTGGACTTTCTCATAGACAAGAAAATATTTGAACACACAAATGAATTACTTTTATAAATGATTCAATTGCTACAACTCCTGAATCAACAATTGCAGCAATTAAAACATTTTGAGAGAATATTTGAACTATATTTATATGAAATGAAGATTCTGGCTTTAATTTAACTAAACTAAGAGAGACTATAGAAAAATATAAAATTCCAAATATTGTACTTTTTCCAAGTACTTGAGAAAAATTATTTTGAGATTTTTCAAAAAATATAGATTTTGATTTAGAAGTTATTTTTAAAAAAAATAATTTTGAAATAAAATTATTTAAAACTTTAAGTATGCAAAAGTGAGTAGAATTTGCTTATAAAAATACTCAAAAATGAAAAATTGTTTTACTTTCTACTTGAGCTCCAAGTTTTAATGCAAATTGAACTTGAGTTATGCCTTGGAAATGATTTATTCAAAAAGGAGAAATGTTTAAAAAATATGTTATTAAATATTCTAAATAAAATTTTATGATTTACTGATTGATTGTTTTTCTTATTATTATGATAATAGTTACTATTTTTTATAGTATATCTTTAATGAATAGTATTTTTTATAAAGTTCCTCAAGTTTCTACATTTAATGAAGACTTAAAATTACTTGAAAAAGTTTTTGATAAATATTTAATAAAAAATTGAAAAATATTAGATTTATGAAGTTGAAGGTGAAAAATGCTTAGAATTTTTGAAAAAAAATATAAAATGCACTCTACTTGATTTGAAATTGATCTTTCAAATGTAATTATTTCAAAAATAATAAATAAGTTTTTTTGATATAAAAATAAATCAATTAGGAAAAATTATTTTAAATGAGATTTAAGTGAATTTGATTTTATATATGTTTATCTTTTTCCTATTTTAATGAAAAAAGTAGAAGAAAAAATTTGGAAATCATCAAAACCTTGAACTATAATTATAGTAAATGCTTTTAAATTTGAAAAACATAAACCTCTTGAGGTATTTCAAAAAAATTGAAAAGATAAAATTTTTGTTTATAAAGTTTAATATAAAAAAGTAAAGATTTTTTGTTTTTATTCTAATATTTTTACTCTATGTCTTCTTTACTAATTTCACCTAATCAAGGTCTTCTAGTTAAAAAATTACTAAACTCTTCTCTAATTTCTTGTATTATATTTTTAGAATTTTCATAACTATCAGTTGTAACTAATCTTTTTCTATAAGCCTTTACTCAAGGAAAATGTTTTAAATATTGAACTAAGTGTTTTCTAATTTCTAGGCTTCATTTTTTTTCTCATTTAGTTTCTACTAGTTTAAATGCATGAAATTCCATAATATCAAGAATATCTTTCAAAGTTGGATAATATATTCAATTTATAAAATTTTCTTTTTTAATCCAAGAATACATTTCTATATGCTCCTCTCAAATAAATGTCCAAGGATTTCAAAAACTTCATCTACCTATCATAAATCAGTCAAGATTTTTTACTTTTTTCATTCAATCAGTATAATTTAATACATCTCAATTTCAAATAATAGCAATATTGACTTCTTGTTTTAACTTATAAATTGGCTCCCAGTTTGCTATTCAAGAATATGCTTGTTTTGCTGTTCTTCAGTGGATTGTTAGTAGTTTTGCTCATGCTTTTTCTAAACCTTTTCCAAATTTTATTAAATCTTGTCATCAATCAAAACTAAGTCTGGTTTTTACTGAAATAGGAAGCTTTGTTGCCTTATCCATTGTTTTTATTATATCAAAAGCTATATTTTCATTTATTAATAATCAACTTCAATGACCACTTCTAACTACTTTTTTTGCTGGACATCACATATTTACATCAATTCAATACATATCATATTTTTTTTGCTCTATGATTTTTGCTGCTTTTGCAAACATTTCTGGATCTTTACCAAAAATTTGCATAATAAGTGGTTTTTCAGAATCTGTATGAGGTAAAACCTCATCTTTTAAAAATTTTGAATGAACAAGTCAATCTGCACTAAAAAATTCACTTATACAAAGTATATGTGGAGCAATTTTTTTAATTGTTTGTCTATAAGCTGAATCTCAATATCAGTCCATTGGAGCTAAAAAACACAATTTTCATTTTTTTTTTATTTGTTCTTGCCAGAAATTTTTCATTATTTTTAATTAATTTTATTTTTTAAAATTTTATTAAAAAAATATAGAAAAACAAGTTTTATTCTGAAAAGATTTGCAAAAAAGTAGAATAATATGATAGAATAATATTAGTTTTAATAAATATAAAGAAAAATAAAATGACCTTAACTACTATCTTAAAAGAAAAAAATGCAAATAAAAATATTTTACTTGCAAATTATAATTTAAATAATAAAAAATTTCCGGTTGGATTTATTAATATTAATAATGACTTGATTGATTCAGTATTAATTGATGCTTTAAATATTCTTCCAGCAAATTTTATTATTTCTTCAAAAAATAACAATTTTGATAATAGCTCAAATATTTCTTTTTTAGATGAAAATTTTTCTAATTCTGGTTTTGATTTTATTGTTTGTGATGATTGTGAAAAATCTATTATGGATTATTTAAAAAATTGAGTAGTCCCAATTATATGAAAATCTCATCATATTTCATCTATTCTTTCTGAATTTGATGCAGCAAAAACTAGTTGAAATGCTTTTATTTTTGAAAAGAATACATTTTATGATATTTACTATTCTATTATCAGATATATAGAAAATTATAAATTTCCATATGATAATAAAGCACTAGTAAAAAATATTTTAGATATTTAAAAAAATTTTGACTATTTTTAAAAAAAAAATAAACTAATTAGCAGAAAAATATTTGTTAATTTTTTTTATGGCAAAAAATCTTGTGATTGTTGAGTCACCTGCAAAAGGGAAGACTATTGAGAAATTTTTATGACCTGATTTTAAGGTTGTAGCTAGTATGGGGCATATTAGAGATTTGCCAAAAAAATCTTTAGGAATAGATATTGAAAAAGATTTTGAACCTACTTATGAAATAAGTCAGGACAAAACAAAAACTGTAAATTGATTAAAAAAACTTGCAAAAGAATCAAATGAAGTATGGATAGCTACCGATGAGGATAGGGAATGAGAAGCTATTGGTTGGCATTTATGTGCTGCTCTAAAAATTGATCCTAAAAAAACAAAAAGAATAGTTTTTCATGAGATTACAAAAAAAGCAATATTACATGCAGTTGAAAATCATAAAACTTTAGATTTAGATTTAGTTGATGCTCAACAAGCAAGAAGACTTTTAGATAGACTTGTTTGATTTAAGGTAAGTCCAGTTTTATGGAAAAAGATTAGAAAAGGACTATCAGCTTGAAGAGTTCAATCTGTTGCTGTTAAATTAATAGTTGAGAAAGAAAAAGAAATTATTAATTTTAAACCAGAGGAGTCTTGGAAATTATTTGTGGAACTTAGTTTTGGTAAATCAAAATTTAAATCAGAATTACATAAAGTCTGATGAAAAGTTAAAAAATTTAAAAACAAAGAAGATGTTTTGAAATATATTTCAACTATTTATTCTAGTATAGAAGATATAAAAAAAACAGAAAACAAAAAATGATTTTTAGAACTAGAAAAAACTTGAGATTTAGAATTTAAACTTGTGGATTCTATTAAAAAAGATTCAAAAAGAAAACCTTGAGCTCCTTTTACAACTTCAACTCTACAACAAGAAGGTTCTAGAAAATTTTGATTTGGTGTAAAACAAACAATGATGGTTGCTCAAAGACTTTATGAAGCAGGTTTTATTTCATATATGAGAACTGATTCTGTTAATCTTTCTGATGATGCTTTAAAAACTTCTAAATTAGTAATTGAAAAATATTGGGGATCTAAATATCATAAAAAAAGAAGTTTTATTACTAAAACTTCTGGAGCTCAAGAAGCTCATGAAGCTATTAGACCAACAGATATTTCAAAAACTCCAGAAAGCTTAAAAACTGAATTAGAACCAACTCAACATAAGCTTTATACATTAATTTGGAAAAGAACTGTTGCAAGTCAAATGGCCGAAGCAGTTGTAGAAGTTACTACTTTTTTGTTTTCTCCAACTATTAATTCAAATAGTCAGTGGAAAACAAAATGAGAAGTTATAAAGTTTGATTGATTTATGAAACTTTATATAGAAAGTAAAGATGATGATGAACTAGAAGATGAAGCAGAGGGAGTTTTACCTGCAATTAATTTGTGAGAATTATTAACAGCTAAAAAACTTGATGCAAATCAAGCTTTTTCTAGACCACCATCTAGATTTACAGAGGCTTCACTTGTTAAAAAGATGGAATCAGAATGAATTGGAAGACCTTCAACTTATGCTCCAACTATTGATACTATTATAAATAGATGATATGTAGAAAAATTTGATAAGAGGTATTTAAAACCTACAGATATTGCATTTACTGTTACTGAATTTTTGAGTAAATATTTTCCTGAAATGATGGAGTATAAATTTACAAAAAAAGTAGAAGAAGATTTTGATAAAATAGCTGAGTGAAAAAACTCTTGGAGGAATATGCTTAAAAACTTTTGGGAAAATACTTTAAAAAAAGATTTAGAAAATGCAGGAGAAAATGCTGAAAAAGTTATTGAAGAAGTTGGTAGAAACTGTCCTGAATGTTGAGAAAAATTATTATATAGATACTCAAAAGCCTGAAAATTTGCTTGATGCAGCTGATATCCAGAATGTAAATTTATAGAAAAAGATGAAAAAAAGGAGGCTGAACTTGATTTATTAAGAGCTAAATATGACTGAAAATCATGTCCAGAATGAATTGAATGAACAATAGTTGTAAAAACTGGTAGATATTGACCATTTTTGACTTCAAGTGAGTATCCAAAAGTAAAATGGATATGAAAAATTAAAAATGAAAAAGAAGAATTACTTGAAAAAATATTAGAAGAAAAATGAATGCTAATTGATAAAGAAACTTGAGAAATTCTAGTTTTGAAAAATTCAAAAAGATGATTATTTCTAGCTGCTTTAAATTATCCAAAAGTAAAAATAGCAAAACCAATACCAAAAAATATATTAGATGAGGTTGATGCTAAACTTAATCCAAGTAATGAAGAAGAAGGGAAATTGATTTAATATTTAAACATAAAAAAAGATTAGAAAATTTTCTAATCTTTTTTTATGCTCTATTTCTTATATATGATATTAATCTCACAAAGCTAGTTTACATTCTTTAGTTATATTTCAATTAGCACATACTGTATTAGCTATTTCCCAATCCTCTAAAGAAATCCCTCTAGTTTTCATAATAAAAATAAATAATTCTTCTATTTCATTTTTAGTAAAACTAGAATCAGTAGTTGTTATAAAGTTTTTTTCTATTCAGTCTGGTTTCCATGTATCTTCTGAAATTGATCTACCAAATAAAGAACCAAACAATTGAATATCCATATTAAATAAATCTGGTAACATTTTACTTAGTATATTCAATTGTCATATATCTAATGATATATTTAATAGAATTTTTTCATTTCAAATAAAATTAAATTTATTCAATGAATCATTATAGACTAAGTCAATATCAGGTGTTACTTTAGAATCAATTTCTTTTAAGATATTAATAGCTAAATCTCTTTCTTTTTTTTCTAATTTTTGATTTGCTTGTTTAAGTGTAGTTTCATTATCAAGAATTTCAATAGTTGGATTATTTTCTAATCAAAGCATATATTATATATTATATTTATAAGATATTTATATAATATCATATATTTATATATATTACAAAAAAATAATATATGCTTATTTTAATCTTTTTTTGTATTTAATGTTCATAATTTTTCTACTTTTTTATTTGATTTAAAATAATTAAATAGTCAGACTAATTGTTTTTTAAAAAAATCATGAGTTAAATAAAAGAATATTATTCAAAAAACAACTCAATTTATATGACCAAATAAACTTACTCAAGGGAAAAATCAAACTCAAATACTTATTACTATTGCAGTAATTCATCACTTATATTCTGGATTTCTTAATCGTTTTAAATCAAGTATATAATAAGTTATTATAGCTAAAACAAATCAACTTATTCATACTGTAGATGCATTTGGGTCAAGAAAATTTAAAGCTACTCAATTAAAAATCACAAATAATATAAAAAATATTATAAATTTAGTTTTTCAAATCATTACTTCTAAAATATTTCAGAAATAATAAATAAATATGGAATTCATAAGTAAATGCAATATTCAAGAATGTATAAATGTTCAAGTAAAAAATTGTATAAACCAGTGAAAATAATTTTGTTCTAATAAAAACTTATTATTTATAGACCATTCAGAAATAAAAGATGGATTTAAATATCAAGTAATAGTAAAAAGTACTCATATTAAAATAAGTAAATTTGAAAAACTAAATTTATGAAAATTAGGCATTTTTCTTTTTTAATTTAAAATAAAAGTATAGTCAAATTATAATCATTGGTAGACTATATATTTGTCAAAGTGTAAAATAATTTAGTATATATCAAATATGAGCATCTGGTTCTCTAAAAAATACTTCTACAAATATTCTAAATACTCAATACAAAATTAAAAATAGACTAGATATCATTCAAGGAACTAAACCCAGTTTATTTAAGGAATATTTATATAAAAAATTTAATATTATAAAAAGAACTGCTCCTTCTAAAAACATTTGAACTAAAGGAGAAGGAAATCTTCAATCTATATTTAATGGTCAATAATATCCACTAAATCATAAAAGCTCTCAGTTTAAATAATTTCAAAATCTTCCTAGTGCTAATCATATTGGAGCTACAAGTGCTACTTGATCAGCTAATTTATAAAAATTAATTTTATGAATTTTTGAAAATAAAATCATAGCTATAATTACTCAAATCATTCAACCATGAAAACTCATTCATCACTCCCATATTTTTAGAATTTCAATAGGATTTACTAGATAACTATCAAAATTATATAATAATATATATCATATTCTTCAACCTAAAATTACTCAAATA
Source organism: uncultured Candidatus Peribacteria bacterium (assembly GCA_964586815.1). Lineage (GTDB taxonomy): Bacteria > Patescibacteriota > Gracilibacteria > BD1-5 > UBA6164 > CAWUJK01. Next base: position 9,711 of record CAZPIB010000018.1, read on the forward strand.
ACCATATAGATAAGTAAATCATCTAGTTTTTTTTCAGGTATTACTTTTCTTAATTTGATTATATAGTATCAAATTAAAAATCCTAAAGCATACATAAGTCCATAATAACTTGGTGCAATTTGTATTCAAAATATGGTAATATCAAAGATTTTCATATATTATTGACTATTTTAGTAAATATTGTATAAATTAGTTATACAGGTAATTTGACTTTTATTAAAAATTATTAATAAATAATAAAAATAAAGTTATATGATTATAAAGGGAATACAGTATGTATTCAATATAAATATATTATAAAATAAATTAAATAATTGACAAGCATATAAATATATGTTGTAATATTTGTACAAGAAATAAATTAAGTATATAAATTATTAAAAGTCAAATGACTTATATTTTATATATTATATTTAAATATATTAATAATACCAATTACTGATTTTGGCAGAAAAGTAATTTAAAAAATTAAGTATTTTAACACATATTATTTAGATAATAAGGCAAAAATTCTAAATTACATATTTTATTATATATAAAACAATAACATTTGAAAATTTATTTCAAAAATAAAATTATTATGAACAATACATTAAACATAAAAAAGATTATTTCAGGTATTACACTTATTACAATACTTTGATCTAATTTAGCATTTGTAGGTATGGCAAATGCATCAAATATTTGAGAGAATAAATTTCAATTTCCTCTTAAAACAGTTTCAAAATTAGAATGTAGATTTACTCATTTTGATAAGTTGTCTGCTAATTGTAAACAACAAATGCCCATTCTTGAAACTAAAGATTATAAAAAATATGTAAAAAAGAATTGAGGTCACAATGATTATAGAAGATTTTATACTGTTTTATGGTGAGCAAGTTATAAATATGGTTGGGATGTATGATATGGTTGACATCCAGGTACTGATATAGCTGTTGCAAGATGAACTCCAGTATATGCTATGTCATACTGAAAAGTAACTAATGCTAGAAAAATGCTATGATGGGGAAATACCGTTACAATTGAGCATTTTATAGAATGACAAAAAATCTTTTCAAACTATTCTCATTTAGATAAAATTTTAGTAAAAAAGTGAGATAGAGTAAAAATGTGAAAACAAATTTGAACAGTAGGTTCTACTGGTAACTCTACTGGTAATCATCTTCATTTTCAAATAGATTTGGAAACTCCTTTTAATCCTTTCTTTTATGATAGAAAAACTTGTCCTTTTTCTTTTAATACAATTACAGAAGAGTGAGTATGTTTTGATGAATTAGCTAGAAATACTGTAGACCCTCTAAAATTTTTTGAAACCAACTGAACTATATTAAGAAGCTTAGATCCACCTAAACAAATTAAAATTCCTAGAAATATTACAAAATCAAGTAACTCAAATAAAAGTTCACTAACTATAAAAGATAGAACTTCAATTTGGAATAGAACAGTTCATATCGGATATTCAAAGTCTGATATAAAAGAAGTTCAGCAAATATTAAAAGATATGAATCTATATTCTTGAAGAATAACTTGAGATTACAGAGATATTGAAAATATAATATTTGCATTTCAAATAGATTCAGGAATTTTAACAAGTAGGTCTGATATTTGAGCTGGTTGGTTTTGACCAAGAACAAGAGCAGCACTTAAAAAATCTTTTGATAAAAAATGATTAAAAAATAAAAAAATAAAAAACAGAGATACGACTTCTAGGTCCTCTAATATAAAAATACAAAAAATAGAAAGAAAGAATTTAAAAACAAGAAAACAATTAAAACAAGAAGAAATAAATAGATTTTTAAGAAATCATGAGTTTCAATTTAATTTAAATAGTGCTTGAGAAAATATAATAGTTTGAAAAACTTCAACAATAAATTTAAAAATTTTAAGAAAAAATGATAGAAGACAAAGATTTTTTAAATGAACAACTCCCTATAATATTACAATTGTTACTGATAAAGATATAATTAGACCATTCCCTAGACAATTTTTTTCAATGGCTTGATGAGAAAGAAATATTACTCTTAATTGATTAAAGCCTTGAATATCAAATGTAACTATACTCTTAGGTAATCAAATTATAAAACAATATAAAATAAGGGTTTATGATGCAAATGAAAAAATTTACTTAGAATCAGGTATGATTTATTGACAAAGTAATATAGTAGCCTGAGAAAGACAACAATGAATTGCTATCTTTAGTGATAAAACTAAAAAAAGATTAATTTGAGTAAGATATTCTTGAACCTACAAAATTAAATGAATTTGAGATACAAAAATTTGTGTAAAAACTGGTTCCCCAAGACATATTTTAAGAATCCACCAAAGAAAGTGTAGGCCTGAAGAATTTAAATCTGAAATAAGATTTGATTTTAACCAAACAGTTGCTTGAGTATTATTATTTGACTATAAATCATTTTGATGAGACTGAAAAGTAAAAATCATAAATATACATAATAATAATGTTTTAGCTACAAGGGCACTTAATGTCTTTGCTAATAAAAGTTGAATTATATCTTATGTAAGGTAAAAAATATAACTAAGTCTTTATTAAAAAAAATTGAATTAAAATACAAAAAAAACTTTAAAAATTAATAATAAAAAAATACTATGAAAACAATACAAACACTAAATTTAACTGCAATAAATAATGCAGAAAATAAATATAATTCTACTACTAATACTAGTAATACATATAAAACACAAATCCTAGAAATTTTAGATGATCCAAAAACTACATTGTCTGATTTTATAGATGAACAATTTACTGCTATTGCTTTATCAAGACTACTATGATTAAAGCCTTGATCAATGCTAGTTGAGCAAATGAAATATTTATTTTGATGACTAAATAAGCAAAATAAAGCTGAATATCCTAAAATTATAAGTAATATAAGTTTTACTTGAGCTCCTAATTTAGAACCAAAAGTTTTAGGCTGATTAGCAGCATAAATTACATAATGATTTTTTATTGAAATAAACAAAAGCTAGATTTGCCTAATCTAGCTTTTTTAATTGAAAAAATATTGAAAAAATTAATATTTGTATATAATATTTTCATATATAAATGAATTAAAAGTTAATTAAAAAGAAAAGTGGTAAGAAAAAAACAGATAAAAATATCTCCTGAAATAAAAAATGTAATATTTGCTAGTATAGCTCTTTTTTTGGGAATTATGGCTTTACTCGCTGATGAAACTAGTTGATGATTATTTTGAGAGTATTTACAAAATGGATTATTTAGTTTATTTTGAGAATATTATAAATGGATTTTTTCTCCAGTTTTAATTCTATTTTCTATTTATTTATTTACAAAAAAAGATATAAATTTTGATTTATATAGATTTTTTTGATTATTATTTAATTTTACTTGAATAACAACACTTATTTGATTATTTTATTTCTTATTTACAAATGAAAAGTATTTTGCTATTTTTAACTTATTTAATAGTTTAGAAATTTATTTAGGAAATGTTTGAATATTTATGATCTTTTCTATATTATATATATTTTCTTTAATAATTTTATTTAAGTTTTCACCAATTAAGTTTTTATGAACTATAGGTAATAATTTTAAAGATTTAAAAAATCACTTTTCATCAGATGTAAAATTAGCCAAATCAAACTATAAACAAGTTTGAAGAATTATAACAAGAGATAAAGAAGTAAATAAAGCTAAGAAAAAACAAGAAGAATATGAAAAAATGTTAGAAGATTTACAAAAAGAAAAAGCAGAGTTAGCAAAAGCAAAACAACCTAAGCAACTAAAAATTAGTGATGCAACTAAAAAAATAAAAGTAGAAAAAAAATCAGGTTTTTGAAGTTTATTTTCAGCTAAGCCTCATTCAGTACAAACTAAAGATATTAAAATAAAGAAAATTATTAAAGAAAATTTTAATAATTGGGTGTTACCAGAAGTAAGTTTACTTGAAGATATAGGATGAAAAATTATTTATGATGAAAATGAAATTAGAAGAAAAGAAATAGAAATTCAAGAAAAATTATTACAATTTAGGATAGAGGTTGAAATGCTAGGTTATCAAGTTGGACCTACTGTTATTCAATATAGACTTATGCCTAAGGCTTGAGTAGCATTAAAAAAGATTATAAATTTAAAAAAAGATTTAACACTAGCTCTTAGAGCCAAAAATATAAGAATTCAAGCACCTATTCCTGGTCTTTGAGCTGTTTGAATAGAAGTTCCAAATGATAATAGACAAACTGTATGATTAAAAGAAGTTATAAATTCTAGACAATTTAGAGATAAAAAATTAGATATACCTCTTGCTTTATGAAAAGATGTTTCTGGAAATATTATAGTAGGGGATTTAGCAAAAATGCCACATTTACTTATAGCTGGGCAAACTGGTTCAGGTAAATCTGTATGAATGAATGGTTTTCTTATATCTATGCTTTATAAATTTTCTCCTAGTGAATTAAAATTTATAATGATAGATCCAAAAAGAGTAGAGCTTTCTGTTTATAATTGAATTCCTCATCTTCTTACTCCTGTTATTACAAGTCCTGACAAAGCTTTAAATTCTCTTAAATGGTGTGTAGCTGAAATGCTTAGAAGATATGATTTAGCTGTAAAAATGAAAGCCAGAAATCTTTGAGAATATAATGCAAAAGTTTCAAAACAAGAAAAATTGCCTTATATAGTAATAGTTATTGATGAGCTTGCTGATTTAATGATGAGTGGTAATAAAAAAGAAGTTGAATCTAGTATTGCAAGAATAGCACAAATGGCAAGAGCTGTTTGAATGCATTTAATTGTAGCAACTCAAAGACCATCTGTTGATGTTATTACTTGATTAATTAAGGCAAATATACCTTCAAGAATTGCTTTCACAGTTGCTAGTCAAATAGATAGTCAAACAGTTTTAGGTAAAAAATGAGCTGAAGATTTACTTGGTAGATGAGATATGCTTTATTATCCAACTGGCTCTATGGATCCAGAAAGAGTACAATGAGTATTAGTTGAAACTTCAGAAGTTGAGACTGTTGTAAACAAACTTAAACTTACAATAGATCCAAATATGCTTTCAAATATGCAGGATAATACAATTGTTAACCCTATTTCAAAAAATGCTTGAAGTATAATGGAATGATATAAATGAGACCAAGATGAAGATTCGCAAATAATAGAAAAGGCTATTGAGGTAGTAAAACAAGCAAAAAAAGGTTCAACTTCACTTATCCAAAGAAAGTTATGACTTTGATATGCTAGAGCTGCAAAAATTCTTGATATTCTTGAAGAGCTTTGAGTAGTTGGGCCAAGTAATTGAAGTAAGCCTAGAGAGGTATATGTTGATTAATCAAAATATGTGTAAATATTGTATTAAAAAATCTATAAAATTAATAGAAATCTATCAGGATACTATAAGTCCTGACTATTCTAAGTGGTGAAAATATAGATATCCAGCAGGGTATTGTAAATACACACCAACTTGTAGTGAATATGTAAAAATTTCAATAAAAAAATATTGATTTATAAAAGGCTGGATAAAGTGAATATGGAGAATTATTAGATGTAATCCTTTTTCAAAATGATGAATTGATAAACCTTAAAAAATAATTTATTTAATATTTAAAATAATAATTATAATATGTGAAACTTTCAATTGAAATCATTTACAAGAAGATGAGATACTTCTAATAAAAGAAAAGATACAACGCTTTACTCTACAAAAACTATAAAAAATAAAAAACCAGCACCATATCAAATACATGATATTTATTTTCAAAAAGCAAAAAGAGAATGATATAGAGCAAGAAGTGTTTATAAACTAATAGAAATTCAAGATAAATTTGAAATTATAAAACCTTGAATGAATATTTGTGATGTTTGAGCAGCTCCTGGTAGTTTTATACAATTTACAAAAAAAATAATAAAAGATACTGGTCAAATTGTTTGAATTGATCTAAAAAAAATTGATAAATATTCTCAATCAAATATAAATACAATTATTCATTCTATTTTTGATTTTGATACTTTAAGACCAAAAGTTGAAGAATTTATATGAGAATGAAATAAATTTAATTTAATTTTATCTGATATTTGACCAAATACAACTGGTAGAAAAGAGGTTGATCAATATAATTCTATTGAACTTAATATTGCTATAGTTGAATTTTCAAATCATTTTTTAAAAAAATGATGAAATCTTTTATTAAAAGTATTTAAATGAGAAGATTTTGGTGATTTATTAAATATAATAAATAAAAATTTTATTAAATTTACTGAATATAAACCAAAAGCATGTAGAGATAGGAGTTTTGAAGAATATATTATTTGTTATAGAAAAAAGTAATGAGCAATAAAACAACTGCCTTTGAGGTAAAAAATCTTTTTTATATTATAATTTTTATTTTTTTACTTTTTCCTAAAGTTTTATTTGCAACTATAGGGGATTTTTCTAATCCTTGAAAATCTTGTAAAGAAATCATTGAAGTAAATCCTTCTGCTACTACAGGGATTTACTATTTACAAAGCCCTATTATGTCATCTCCAGAACAAATGTATTGTAATATGGATATAGATGGTGGATGATGGATGTTGTTATTTCAAAGAGCTTGATGAACAACAAATCAAGAAAGCTGTGGGAGTGACTTGAATAGTTTTTTACAAAATACTTGCTGAACAGTAAATAATTTAGCTTATGGAGATTCATATAGCTCTGATGTAGATAATACTTTATGAAAATATGGATTTTGAGAGTATTTATTTATTCAAGAAAATAGTTCTTGAATAAAAGATATAGATGATTGATTTATTCTTCATACAAGAAATAATATTTTTCCAAATAATAATACAGCCTTACAAGAATTTTATTTTGAAAAAGTATGTGATATTAATAATATAAATTGTGATGCTACGTGATGAATATGGAAATATACAGGCACATCTTGGTTTAATAGTTCATTATGTAATGCAAATAATTATGCAGGCTCAACACAGTATAAGTGAAATTACTGATATTGTCACAATGGTCATGGTAATTATA
>CAZPIB010000019.1:0-7123 GCA_964586815.1 uncultured Candidatus Peribacteria bacterium
AACTGGCAATTAACTGGAAACAATAATGTTCTAAACTCTAGTTGAAGCCAAATTACTGCAGAACAAATAAATTGAAGCTTAAAAAATTGAGAAGCTATTTTTAGTAATTTATGAAGCAATCAAAACTGAAGAGATTTAAATGATAGAGCAATTTCATTCTCTAGTTACTATTCTAGTAATTGCTGAACTTGAAGTGGATGTATCTTAAGGATGTCTATTATTAATATTTTAGAATTAGATAATTGAGCTTCTGTCCCTTATTTAGAATGGAAAATTGATGCCTGATCAAGTATACCACTTAGATATAAGATAATAGAGACAACTTGAAAATCTTATTGATTTCAAAAAAGTTTAAAAGTAAGAATTCCACAACAAACAATTAATGAGGCATTTGGGTTTACTGTATTTCAATAAATTTAAAATAAATGAAAATAATCATAAAACCTTTTTCTGAAATAATGATTAAAAGCAAACCAGTTAGAAAAAGATATATGCAAATTTTACAGACAAATATAGCAAGAAGCCTGAAAATGCTAGATGAGAATATAAAGACTCATCTTTTTTATGACAAATTAGAAGTAAATACTCAATTTTGAGCCACTACTTCACAAGAGGAAAATTTGAAAAAAAGTATAATAAAAAAATTATGATATATTTCAGGTGTGGAAAGTTTTATTGATGTTGAAAGTTTTGAGATAAAAAAAGAGTTAATTGAAAAAGAGGAAAATAAGCAAGTTTTTGATTTTATTTTTCAAAAAGCAAAAGATTTTTATTTAAATAAAATTACAAATAAGACTTTTGTAGCAAGAGTAAAAAGAAATTGAAAACATAATTTTAGATCTATAGATTTAGAAAGATATATTTGATGAGGATTATTAAAATATTGAGAAAATACAAAGGTAAAATTAAAAAATCCAGAAGTAACTGTAAATATTGAAATAAAAGATAATAATTTATTTCTTGTCAGGGAAGGGTATTCTGGAATTTGAGGATATCCAGTTGGAACTCAAGATAGAGTAATTAGTCTTATTTCTGGTGGTTTTGATTCTGGAGTTTCAACTTTTCAAATGATGAGAAGATGATGTAAAACAGATTTTTTGTTTTTTAATTTATGAGGATCAGCTCATGAGTTGTGAGTTAAGCAAGTTTCTAGTTATTTGTGGAAAAATTTCTGAGTAGGATATAATTCTAAATTTATAACAATTCCTTTTGAGAATGTTGTAAAAGAGCTTATAGAAAAAGTAGACTCAAGATTTAGGTGAATTTTACTTAAAAGGTATTTTTTAAAAGTAGCAGATAAGCTAGCAAAAGAACATAATTATTATGCAATAATAAAATGAGATAGTTTAGGTCAGGTTTCAAGTCAGACATTAAAAAATATGTATGTAATTGATAAAGCTTCTGATACTCTTGTTTTAAGACCACTTATTTGATTTAATAAACAAGAAATAATTGATATTACAAGCAAAATTTGAACTTATAATTTTGCTTGTAATATGCCAGAATATTGTTGAGTTATTTCTGATAAACCTGCTACCTGAGCTAGTTTAGAACAAGTATTAGAACAAGAAGCAAAAATTGATGAAAAAATATTAGATGAAGCTATAAAAAACTGAAAACTAGAATATTTAAAAAAACTTTTAAGTATTAGTTTAATTTTTGATAAAGGAGAATATCAAGAAATAGAAGTTTGTTATGTACCAGAAGAGTGAGAAATAGTTATTGATATTAGAAAAGAAGAAGATAAGAAAAAGAATAAAATTATTTTAGAAAAAAATGAAGTTTTAGAAATTCCTTTTACTCAAATAAATAGTGAATTTAAAAAATTAGATCAAACTAAGACATATTTATTTTACTGTGATAAAGCAATTTTATCAAAACTTCATTGACTATATTTAAAAGAATTAGGTTTTAAAAATATAAAAATATATAGATATTTAGAAATGCCTTGTAAAATTACAAAAAAATAATACTTATTTTCAATAAAAAAATATTAAATTTGAATTTAATATTTTTTTATTTTTTTAAAATGGTAGATCATCAACCGAGATTTCTTCTTCTTTTGGAGTCTTAGTTTTTTTAATAGAAGGAGTTGAATTTGTAGCAGGAGAATTAAAATTTGAGTTAGATCACTGTGTATTTGGAGATAGCATTATCATATTTTCTCAAACTATTTCAGTTCTATATCTTTTTGTCCCATCTTGAGCTTCCCAAGATCTTGTTTGAAGTCTTCATTCAATATAAATCTTTTTTCATTTTTGTAAGTATTGACCAGCTATTTCTGCTAATTTTCACCATAACACTACATTATGAAACTCTGCTTGCTCTTGTTTAGTTCAACTAGAATCAGTCCAGTTTCTATTTGTAGCTATAGAAATAGTGGTAACATTTTGTCCATTTGGGGTTTGTCTTAACTCAACATCTTGAGTTATATTTCCTATAATTTGTACTTTATTTAAATCCATATCTAATATTATGTAATAAGTATAAAATATTATTAATTAATTAAAATTAATAATATTATTCTATTTATATTTTTTTGTATGTCAAACTTTTTTATATACTTTATATACTTTTAAGAATAACTGTAAAAAAATAGTCTTTTTTTTGTTTTTACTTTAAAAGTATGGTAATATTTTATTAAATAAAGTTATTTAATAAAAGAAGTTTATGAAACAATTTTTGAGAAATTTATTAATAATTCTATTGGTGCTTTGATTTAGTGGCCAATTTTGAATTGATTTTTCTAAAGCAGAAACAAGTTGAAATTCTTATACTACTTTTAGAACAGTAGATAAAAACTCATTTAATGAGTATAGATTTAAAATTTTTAAAGAATTTTTGAATTTTAAAAGAAGTTGGGATTGATCAGAACAAATCAATACTGAATCTTTAGCTAAAATAAAACAACTATCTATTAGATGATTTAATTATCTTCCTGATAATAATCTACATAATTTAAATAAATTAAATGAGTTAAAAATAGCTGTAGATAGACTACTAAAACATGGTAATTCTGCTGCTTATTCTAATTTAGTTACTTCTATTTGAAATTTTTTAGATGAATCTGATATAAAAGCAATTTCGTGAGATATTTTAGCTCTTCCAAAAGAATGAAATGCTCCTTTTAATGTCACTTTTAGAGCACAACTTTTTGATCCAAGTGGAGCAAAAATTCCAAAAAATAATTATGTGTGGTGGATGAATGTAGGATCTAAAAAAATCAATATTTGAACAGGTCCTTCTATAAATCATACATTTAAAGAAGAATGAATTTTTACTGTTTTTGTTGATGTAAGATCTGCTAGTAGAAATAGTAATTGATATATGGATGTAATTCCTTATAGAGGAGAAGTAAAAGTAAAAGTAAAAGCAAAAGTTGCTAGTTTGATTTTAAAAGTTAATTGAAATAAATTAGGAACAAAAGAGGTTTTAAAGTTTACACCAACTCAAGCAAAATATTGATTATTATTTGATGCAACAAATTCCGTTCCAACATCTTGAGCAAAATTTATAAAAACTCATTGGGATTTTGGTAATTGAATAAAAAAAGAACAAAGTAGATCTCCCAGAGTAGAAAGAATAGTTTATTCTAGAGAGTGAGACTATGAAGTAAAATTAACACTAAAAACAAATCTTTGAGATATAATAGAAAAAAATTTTATTATTTCTATTCATGATCCTATCGCTACAATAAATGTATCACCAAGTGAATGATTTTTATGAGATAAATTTACTATTTCTGCTACAAATTCTAGCAGTAATGATAACTTAATATATAATTGGACTATAGTTGATATTATTAATGATAAAATTATTTTATCTAAACAATCTAAATTATTTACATATAATTTTACAACTAAAGGACATTTTAATATAAAACTTGAGGTTCATCAACTTGATTCCTGAAAAAAAAGTATAGATACAAAAAATATTTTTATAAACTCTAGAGCTCCAGTAGCTAATTTTACATACTCAATTCCAGAATTAAATAAGCCTAATAGAGTATTGCTTGATGCTACAAATAGTTTTGATCCTGATTTCACAGATACATGAAATCTTAAATATTCTTGGGAGATAAACTGAATGAATATTAAATTAGAAGATCCAAATAGAAATGGATCACTTTGATTTTATACTTTTGATAATATATGAGAACATAGTGTTATTTTGAGAGTAGAAGATCCAGATAATATAGAATGAATAAAAGAAAATAAAGTAAGAATTAATTCAATTTTAAGTGTAGATTTTTGAGCTAATCCTAGAGCTATAAAAAGAGGGGATTATATAAGCTTTGAAGCAAATAGTCCTGAGGCAGCTTTTTATGAATGGAATTTTTGAGATGGACAAAGATCAACAGGGTGAGTTGAAGAAAAAATTACACATACATATGAGAAAACAGGTATTTTTACTGTAGAATTAAAAGTAATAGATGAGTTTTGAAAAACAAATACTCAAAGAAGAGTTGTATATGTTTGAGATGGAAATAATCCAGTTGCAATATTGGATATTTCAAGCTCTAATATGAATATTCCAATTAAAAAGAATATTTGCAGCTGATATGATGCATATATTATTGATAGAATAAGTTCTATTAGATTTGATTTATGAGATAGTATAAATGTAGATTGAAAAAAAACTTGAATTAATTATTCAATAAAAATTGGAAAAAATAAATATTTTAGAAATAAAACTATTTCTTATAGATTTAGTGATTTAGGTTGTTTTCCTGTTATAGCACAAGTAACAAGTCAAAAATCAAACACTGTTGATACTAAAAAAATATGGGTAAAAGTAGAAAATATAGCTCCTAGTTTATCTAGTTTAACAACTAGAGTAGAAAGTCTTGATTCTGATCCAGTTATTGTAGAAATTACTGCTGTTTGAGCTGATGATAAAGATGGAGTTATTACTAGTTATTTATGGTATTATTATACAGATTTAGATAGTGAGCCTCAAGATTTTAGAGCTACAACTGGTCCTTCTACAAAATTTGTTTTACCAAGGATTACTTGAAATTATCATTTTGTTGTATTATTAACAGATGATACCAATGAAAGAGTTTCATCAAAGGATTTATGAAAAAATTCTTTTTTAACTCTTGCATGAAATAATATTAATGTTCCAATTTTGAGCTTAAGTACTCCAGATAATTCTATTTTAGTAGGGGGAGAGGTTATATTTAATGCAAGAGTGCAAAATATTTTAAAACAAGACTTATCTGATAAAGTTACATATTTTTGGGATTTTAATTGAGATGGATTTTATGATTTAGAAACAAAAAGAGGCTCAGTAACTCATATTTTTGATAAACCAGGAACTTATTATACAAAAGTTAAAGTAAGACATAGAGGTTTTAGTAATTCAAGAAATATTGAAATAAATGTAGCAAATAGGTTAATTCCAGATTTAGCTTATGTTTCTATTTGAAATAAATTTATTTTTATAAATAAAACTACTTGAAGTTATGAAAATATTTCTTTTGATCTTTGAGATTGAACTATTATAAAAGATGAAAATTATTTTACTCATCATTTTAATAATAGTAAATCTTCTCAATTAATAAAAATAACTGCATCATACTGAACTACTGTCAAAAGAAAAGAAATAACTGCTACTAGAAATATTAAAAATCTATTTAAAAATAAAGCATCAGATATTTGAGTACTATTTCCTATTCCTGAGGCAAATAAAGATAATGAAATTATTTTAGATAAAAGAATTGATGATATTACTATATTTTTTTCATGAGATGAGTCTAAGTTTTCTAAAGTTATTGCAGATTTAGATTTAGAAAAAGATTCAGATTTAAATTGATGAAAAAATGATGATAGTGATGTTACTTCTAAAAGTAATTATATTAACTTAAAGTTAAATAATGATAAAATTCAATTAATCAGAGTTTTTGTTAAAGATAATGATGGAATACTAATTGTTTCAAGAGATTATAAGATTATAAAAAATTATATAAAAGACTCTTACATAAACCTTGATGAATTAGTTTTTGATAATGTAACACCTATACAAAAACAAAAAATTGAAGAATTAAAAAATTTAGCAAATAGTGTATCTGGAGATAATAGAAAAATTGTAAAAACATATATTGCTAGATTAAAAGGTGAATGGAATGATAAAAATGAAAGAACAAAGATTATCTATAAATTTGTATGATTTCTTGAATCTACTAAAATAAGACAAGAAGATGGTTCTATTATTTATACAATAGAAAAAGCAGATGACTTAATAGTAACTCTTGAAAAGCTACTTCTAAGAGAAAATGATAATAGAGATATAAAAACTACAGCACTAAGAGCTATACAATGACTTACTCCAGTAGATATTCACTGTGGAGAAAATTTTGACTTAAAAGGATATAAAACTTGTCAATTATATATATATTCTAGTTTAGAAACCATTAAGGTAAACAATGATTTAGAGCAAAATAAAATTATTTGAAGTAAGATTTTAAAAATAATTTGAGCAAGTGATAAATTAACTACAAATGAAAAACTTGATTATAAGGCAACTCTACAAAACCTTTTATATGGTTGAATTGAAAATATTCCAGATGAGAAAGTACAAGAAATAATTACTAAGAAAAATGATTGAAAAACTTCAACTATTTCTTATATATTATCTATTATTTGATATATTTTACTTTGAATAGTTATATTATGAGCTTTAGGTTTTGCACTTATGTTTATAGCTTCTAAGATATGAAAAAAAGATTCTAAACAAAGTTTTGAAGATTTTGTAGCAGAAACAACTTGAGCTAAAGATGATATTTTTGAAGAAAATAAAGAACCAAATAAAGAAAATAAAAAAATAAAAGATAATATTTTTGAAAAAACACCAGAAGATAAGAAACCAGAAGATAAGAAACCAGAAGATAAGAAACCAGAAGAAAAGAAACCAGAAGAAAAGAAACCAGAAGAAAAAGTAGAAAGCCTTGATGAAATAACTAAAATAGAAGATAATAAAATACCAGATTGGCTAAAAGGAAGTTTAGATGAAACTAATCCTGTAGATTTATGAGAAAAAAAACCAGAAACTAAAATAGAAGATGATAAAATAGAAGATAATAAAATACCAGATTGGCTAAAAGGAAGTTTAGATGAAACTA
>CAZPIB010000019.1:7223-15015 GCA_964586815.1 uncultured Candidatus Peribacteria bacterium
AAAACTCCAGAAACCAAGAAACCAGAAACCAAAACTCCAAAAGCTAAAACTCCAGAAACCAAGAAACCAGAAGAAAAAGATAAAAAAGATACTTCTGATTTATGGGATAATGGTATGGATGTTCCAGATTGGTTAAAAAAATAAATTCTCTTGAATGAAGAGAATTTATTTTTTATCTAAAATATTTAACTAAATCAGGAATTATTTGTTTTTTTCTACTGAGTCTATTTTGTAAGTCAGCTAAATTATCCTTTATTTCTGTATTAAATACCTCTGAAATAACTTTACTTTCAAATCAATTTAAACAAATTGTTGTATTTTTTTCTCATATAATATCTACTATTAAAAGTATTATAAAATCCAGATTATCTTGTTTTTTAATTTTTTTTAATCAATCTAAAATTTCATTTTTTCTTCATAATGCATATCAAGGATTAGTAGTTTCCAAAGTTCATACTCCAGCTTTAAGTCCACTAAAGTCAAACTCTTTATAATCATATTTAATTACTTTTTCTATTTGCATATTTCATAAGTCTGATTTTGCATTAAACATTGGTATTGCAAAAGTTTCAAAATCATCAATTCAAGATATTTCTTTTAATTCTTCTGCTAAAACCTTGTCTTCTTGTGTAGTTGTTGATGATCTAAAAAGTAGAGAATCAGATAAAATACAAGCAAGCATCATTTGTGCTGTTTTAGTGGAAATCTCAAAACCAGATTCTTTATACATTTTATATAAAATAGAGCCCGTTGAACAAATTGGCTCAACTCTAATATTTAATGGATTAGAAGTTTCAAATTTCAATTTATGATGATCAATAAGCCATTCTACATTTAATATATCTAAATTATCAAGAGTTTGAAACTCTTCATTATGATCAACTAAACAAATATTAGTTCATTCTGGAAATGTAGTTTTGATTTCTGGTACAGTAATATTTAATTTTTTAAGTAAATACTGAGTTTCTTTATTTAATTCTCCTTGAATATAAGCAGTAGCTTTAGTATATCATTTTTTCTCTAAATATTCACAAGCAATTATTGCAGATAAAACACAATCTGTATCTGGAACTTTATGTCATATAACTTTTATTTCTTTTACCTCAAGGGCACTTATTTTACTGTGCATTTTTCATTTTTCATTTATTAATATAATATATATTATATTTTTATAAAAAAAAGTAAAGTTTTAAATATGTAACTTTCAAAGTTATAATTAAAAGTATTAAATTTGATTTTTTGCAAAAAAAAGGTAGAATTTTATAAATAATTCTATAAAAAAGTATTAAAAATGGGTAATTCTAAAAAATTTTAGAAAAAAAATGAATTAATTCTACTATTTTAGAAAAAATAGAAAAAGAAATAAAGCATATAAAATTAATATTTAAATATTAAATCAGGGCAGACACTATAACAATTATTATTTTTTCTTGAAAAAAATAATAATTCAATATAATATTTTATATTAATATTTTATATTTTAATATTATTAAAAAATGAGTGAACATAAAGATAAAGAAATATTAGAAGAAGAAGATATTTTAGAACAAATGGAGGAAGAAATTGAAGAAGTTGAAAATAATGATTGAAGTATAGATGAGGAAAAGTTAGAAGAAGCTATACATCCTCATGATAAGTCTTGTATGGATAGACTTTTAAAAACTCAGGCTGACTTTGATAATTTTAAAACTAGAACTCAAAGAGATAGAGAATGAATGATATTTTTTTTGAAACAAGATATTTTTAAAAAAATACTTCCTACTATTGATGACTTAGAAAGAGTTATAAATGCTACTTTAGATAAAAATAAAAATACTCCTATTTATGAGGGGGTAATTGCTTTACATAAAAAACTTATAGCTGATTTAGAAAAAATGGGAGTTAAGTCTTTTGAGTCAAAATGAAAAGAAGTAGACCCTCATAAGCATGATGTCATGACTACTGTTGCAGGACAAGATAAATGAATAATTTTTGATGAATTTGAAAAAGGATATGAGCTTGATTGAAAAGTTTTAAGACATTCAAAAGTTGTTGTTTGAGAATAAAAATAAAAAAATAAAGAAATACTACATTTCTTTATTTTTTTCTATTTGAACTATTTTTGTTTCCTTATTATTATAATAATAAGACAACTCAATATTTTTTTCTATTTTATCTAAAAACTTTAATTTTGCTAAATCAGATAGCATTTGTTTTTTAGTATTTGGTCAAATATTTCAAGCTCATATTTCATATATATTTGAAATAATATTTTTAGATAATTGATAATCTAAAATGGCTTGCTTTGTTTTTGTAGCAAAAATTGCTGTATCTTTGTGTTCAAAATAACCTAATTTATTTAGAGTTTTTTGTAATGCTCTAACTCAGTGAGAAATATCTCCTACTCTAGGGTTTCAAATATTTTTTAAAGTATGGTTTGCTTTTTTCTCAGATTTGGTTTTTAAATAATTTATTTGTCTTTCAAATTCTTGTATTTTTTTATTTTCCTTTTCTTTTTTTACTAAAAATTCTCTGTAATCTTTTTTCAAAGAAGCTCTTGTTTTTGGTCAGAAATTTCAAGTACCAATTTCTCATTTGAATTGTATTAGATTTCTTTCAATTTGGTAATCAGTAATAATTTTAATTATATTCATATAATTTCAATCTATTTTTCAAAAATATAAATTTAGATCTTTTAATTTTTTTTGAAGAGATTTAACTCAATCAGTATTTTTAATTTTTGAATTAAAAAATTGAAGCTTTTCTTCTAAGCTTAGCTCAAAATCAGTTTTTTGTATTTTTTTTATATTATTTTTAATTATTGTATTATTTTTAATATATGGTCTAGTTTGTTTTGTTTTTGGGACTGCCCAACTTGGAGCAGGAATATCATTATAATCTATAGTAACTTTGGAATTTGAGTCTACAATTTTTCATTTTATAACTCTATTTCCCCAATACATTGCTCTTCTAAGTCCCTCATCACCATAACCTACCCAAATATCAAGTCTATCATGTCTAAAATTTCTTTCTCAGGCCTTTACAATTGCCTGTCCTCTATCTGCTACTTCTCAGACTCATAATCATTTTAAATATATTTTTGTTCAAAATCTGTAATTTGAAGGAGCAGCTATCATTCCAGAAAAAACTCTTTTTCCAGAAGCTCACCTAATTCATTGTCCATTCATTCTTTTTTCAGCTATATAATTACCTTTTATATAGTATTTCTGATTTGGAAGAGGGGAATAGTAAGCTGTAACTCTAAAATATGTTTTAGAATTATTTGCAGAAGTTGTATTTTGTGCATAAAATCCACTTAAGATTAGACTTAGTATAAATATAGATAAAATTTTTTTTACCCCAAGGGCACTTGTTTCACTGCGCATATTTTTTATATTAATTAATATATATAATATATATTAACATAATTTTTAATATAAAAAAAGAAATACAACTTTACTTTGTTTGTATTTCTTTTTAAATTAAGATTTAATTGTTTTAATTAAAAACTTTATTTTACTTTTATGATCAGGATTTTTTATCTTTTTTATATTTGTTTCTAATCTTGATAAAAATTTATCTTTTGTTTTTAATTCTCTAATTTTTTTTCAAATTTCTTTAATAGTCTCATAGCTTATATCATCTAAAGTAACTCTACTGCTCTGCTTATTAGTATCTTTTATTTTATTTTGATTTTGAAAGTATGTAATAAGCTCAGCTTTTGTTCTTGCTCAAAAGAATCCTGCTCACCAACTATTATCATTTCTGATAATTCAAACTTTTTTTTGAAAATCTAATAAATTTCTTCTAATACTTTGAAAATTTCAATCTATTTTACCTGAATATAGTCATAGTTTTTTAAATAACTCTTGAACTTTTTTTACTTCTGAGACTTTAGAATTTTCTCAATTTAATTTTATTTCTCAAAAAGACAAAATTATTTGAACCTTAGGACTTGTTTCAAATATTTTAAATCCACTTTGCTTTACTAATACATCTTTTGTTCCAAATTTTCTAAGTAATGTTGTGTATGTTCTTGGTCAAAACCATCAAGCAGATTTATCATTTCTACTTCTTATGACTCTGTTACTTACTTGAAAATTTATTAAATCTTTTTTTATTGAACTATATTTTCAGTCTATTTCTCAAGAGTATAATCCTAAATTTTGAAAATTTTGTTGTAATTTTTTTACATCTTCTTTTTTATAATTTTTTGGATTTACTATTATGTTTGAAAGTCCTGATAAAATATTTTCTGAAAATTTTAAATTTACTTCTTGATTTGGTGAAACAACTCTTCCTTTGATTGTTCTTTTTCACCATTGCAAGGCTCTTGTTAATCATTCATCTCAATATCAAACCCAAATATCTATTCTATCATGCTCATATCATCTTACACCAGCTTTTACAATAGCTCATCATCTATCTTCTACTACTCACACTCAAAATCATTCAAAGTATATTTTTGTTCCAAACGGATACTTTCTTGGAGCAGCTAGAATTCAAGTAAAAACTGGTTTTCCAGAAGCTGTTGTATGTCATTCTCAATTAAGTCTTTTATCTCAAAGATAGCTTCAAGTTGTATATCTTTTTTGATTTGGTAGGGGGGAGTAGTAAGCTGTAACAATGAAATAAGTATTTTTTCCAGAAGTAGAACTTCAAGCTTGAGTATTTTGAAAATTAAATAATCATAATAATAAAACTATTAGAAATAATATTGATTTTAAAGATTTACTCATATACATTTTTAGAAAATAAATACCAAAACTCAAAATCTGATTTTAAGTTTGTCTATAATTAAAAGAAATTATAAATTTAAGTTTAAAAATATTACTCAAAATATAATAAATACAAGTTTTTTTATTTATCTAAATTATTTTTAGATAAAAATTTAAGTTTTAGAATAAATTTAAAAAATGATTATTTGATTTTCTTTTCTCATTTTTAGGTTTTTTATTTCTTTTATTGTTTTGTTATTTTTTCAATTTATAAATTTAATTATTTCAGCTATATTGCCCTCTGATAGTCAAATTGTAGATTTATTATTTGAAATATAAAAAATATGTCTAATTAATTCTTTTTGAAAAAAACTAGACTTTTTATTAAAATCTAAAATATAAAAGTATCAGTAAATTTCTAAAGTATTTATTTTGTATTTTTTACTATTAAATATTAAAATCCCTTGCTCATATAAAAAGTCTTCTATTTCTTTATCTAAAAATTCCTTCATTTCTTCAAGATATTTCTGAAAATTAGAAATATTTTTTTTAAAATTTGAATTTATTTTCTCAAATTTTGGAATTATTTTATTTCTCAAATAGTTTCTACTATATTTATTTTCTAAGTTACTAGAGTCTATAAAATATTTTAAATTATTTTCATCTAAGTGTTTTATGATTTCTTTTTTTTCTAAATTTAACAAAGGTCTTAAAATTCATCACACTTTTTCAGTCATATTTATAAGACCAGTTAGCTTACTTCATCTATTTAAATTAAATAGAAAAGTTTCTATTTTATCATCAAGATGATGAGCAGTAATTACTTTGTCAGTTTTATAAATATTACAAATTGCATCAAAAAATTGATATCTTTTTTCTCTAAATAATTCTTCAAAAGATTTATCTCTATAGAGTTTTTGTATTTTTTCAAAATCACAAGATGCTGTCTCAAAAGTAATATTTTCTTTTTTACATAATTTTTCTAAAAATTTTTCTTCTAACTCTGTTTCAGGTCTTGTTTTATGATTAAAGTAACAAACAACTAGATCTTTTTTATAACTTGTTTTCAAAAGTTTATACAATAAATACATAGAATCTGGACCTGCTGAACAAGCTAAAATAATTGATTCATTTTTTAAGTAGTACTTTTCTAGAAATTTATCTACCCAAAGGGTACTTATTTTACTACTCATTTTTTTAAATTATATTACTAATTTTTATTAAGATACTATAAAAATAGTACTAATAATTTAGACATTGTAAACTAAAATTAATTTCATACTTTATTAAAAGACATTATTTTGACTTTGAAAAGCTATAAAATTTCTTATTTTTTGTATTTTTTTCAATATACTATATACTATATAGTATATTTACTATTTTATAAAAAATTATGCACTTAAATAAAAAGGCTTTTAGTTTTGTAGAATTGATTATTGTTATTTCTATAATTGCTTTATTGTCAGTTATAGCTTTTACTGTTTTTAATTCTAATTCTCATAAAGCAAATAATACCAAAATAGAAGCAGATATTATGACTCTTACAAATGCATTTTTAAGCTATAATCAAGAAACACAAACTTTTCCAGAACCAGATTGAAATTTAAATTTTTTCAAATGAGATTCTAGATTTGGCCACTCTTGAGATTTAAATAATTTTTGAGTATTTGGTTCAGTGACTCAAAATACTCTTCCAAAAAGATATTTAAACACTCTTCCACTAGACCCAGTAACAAATCATTTTTATTCTTACTGAAAAACTCTAAATAATGAGTACTTTGAGATTGCCTCAATTATAAGAACCACAGAAACAAATTCTACAAAGCTACACTGAACTTACCCTTGACAGTTTGGACCAATTTCACTAATAAGAGAATTTAACTGACCAATTTTTGTCTCAAACAAAAGCAAGCAACATCTTCCATACAACCCAAATGACCATACTTTAACAGCCAGAGACCAGTATTGAACTATATATCATTCTTGAGACAAAATAGATAATTCTACAAGAGCCTTGACTCTATATTTCTCAGATGGTAGTATTTCAGAACTAGCAATTGGTTCTACTCTACATTTTTCAGACTTAGAATTCAAAAATCCTGAAAATAATCTACTTACAAAAGTAAGACTCTTCCTATCCTCTTGAGAAATAATCACAAAAGCCACAAGCCTAAATACTGGCTCAGAATTCCAAATCCACACCCCCGACACAACAGCAGCAGTCAGATGAACACTTTTTTCAGTAAGCTATGACACTATAAATAATAAAACAACAGTCTCAGTTGCAAAATGAACAGTAGAAATTCAAGAAAAAACTAATACTATAAACAACTTAATTCCAATTAACTGAGTATGATTTGCAATTTCAAAATGAGAAAAAAATACATCTTTCACAAGTACATGAGCAATTAATACTAGAAAAAAACAACAAATACAAGATTTTAGTAACTTTATTTATGAAGAAAATCTCCCAAAATGAAATGAATGTAAAGCAAAAAACTGACTAAAAGTATGAGCTGAATGTTATGAATTATATGCTAAAGCTGAATATAATAAAACATATTGAAAGAACAAGATTCTTTAAATAATTTTTTAGCACTATATAAAAAAGACTGAACAATTTTATCAACACCTACATCTTGATTTTGATGGATAATGACAAGTACTTTAGCCACTATGACAGACTGGAAAATAGGTAGTTGACTACAAGATATTTCACTATATAAAAATGATCTACATTATGAAGTTAGAATTGATAATAGCTGTAGCAGTAAAATGTTAAGGCAAACAAAAATAGATTTAAGATGTAAAATTAATGATAATACTGTATGAGTTTTTATAGATAATGATTGAAATGATGATTTTATAAAATACACATTTCCTGAAAATTTATGAGATGAATTTGCTATTGAGATGAGTGTGAGAGGAAAAGATTTGAAGAGAACAGATGGAACTACTTATACATTATTTCAATTATGAAGTTTAAGATTACATAAATTTAATGATAATTTAGTATTATTTAAAAATAGAGACAATCAGTCTACTATTAATATTGATTCATTAACATGAGAATTAAGTGATGATGATTTTTATAA
>CAZPIB010000020.1:0-14930 GCA_964586815.1 uncultured Candidatus Peribacteria bacterium
TTTTCATGAATTTGGGCATGCTATTCATTCTATGTTTTCTAAATCAAAATATTCAGATTTATCTGGATTTTGAGTAGAATGGGATTTTGTTGAACTGCCTAGCCAAATATTAGAAAAATGGGCAAGTGATGATTTGACCATCAAGAATGTTGCTAAACATTTTGAAACTTGAGAAGATTTAAGTGAGGAATTATTTGAAGCTCTAAAAAGACTAAATACTTTTTGAACTGGAGGATTTGTTTCAGGTCAAACTACTTATTGAGTAATTGATATGATGTTTTATTCTTGAGAAAAATTTAATTCAGTAGAAGATTTGGATAAAAAATATTTAGATAAAATTAATAGCTTATCTATATTTCAAAAAGAAGATAATTATAAAATGTACTGTAGTTTTAATTATATTTTTGCTTGATGATATTCTGCAGGATATTATTCTTATTTATGGGCAGATATTATTGTTGATGATATTTGGGATGATTTTAAGAAAAATTGAGTTTTTGATAAAAAAACTGCTAATAGATTTGAAGAAAAAATTCTTTGAGCTTGAAGTATAAAAAAAGCCTCAGAAATGTTTGAGGATTTTAAATGAAGAAAAGTAAAAATTGATGCATTTTTGGAAGAAAAAGGCTTAAGGTAAAAAAGCCATTGATATTTGCATTTTTATTTATTATAAATATAATAAAATTATTAATTATTTATAAATAAAAAAATGTTTATTTTAGAAAAATTACCTTATAAAAATGATGCTTTAGAACCATATATTTCTAAAGAAACTTTGTATTATCATCATGGAAAACATAATCAAGCCTATGTAGATAATCTAAATAAATTATGTTCTTGAACTGAATTTGAAAATATGGAATTAGAAGAAATTATTAAAAATTCTAGTTCTCAAATTTTTAATAATTCAGCACAAATTTATAATCATATTTTTTATTGGAATTGTATGGCTCCAGATGCAGGAGGAGAAGCAAATTGAGAAATATTTATAAAAATAAAAGAAAATTTTAATACTTTTGAGGATTTTAAAAAATCTTTTTCTACTAAGGCAGCTACTAATTTTGGTTCTGGATGGACTTGGTTAGTGGAAAATATTGATTGAAAACTAGAGATAGTAAATACCTCAAATGCTGATACAGTTATTAAAACAAATAAAAAACCTCTTTTAACAATTGATGTTTGGGAGCACTCATACTATATTGATACTAGAAATGATAGAGTTAAATATATAGAAAATTTTTGGAATGTAGTAAATTGGGACTTTGTAAATAATCAATTAACCTCTAATTTAAAATAAAATATTTTAAATTAGAAATAGGTATTGATTAAAAATTAAGTTTAATTAAATTTATTTTAATAAGTGAAAAATATAAAATAATGAACCCAAAACTTAAAAGATTATTTAGAATAATAATATTATTATGAATATTATGATGAATTTTATATAGTTTTTTTGTGATAAATTCAAAAAATTATAACAAATTAAGAGAAATAAAACTAGAGCAAATAAATCATCCTGAAAATTTACCAACAAGTGATTTTGCAAGAGCTACATCTTTTGGTTTTGAAAATATAAAAGCTAATATATATTGGCTCTGAACTATTCAATATATTTGATGAAATGCTGTATCTGCTGCTTATAAAAAGTATTTATATAAAATGATTGATTTAATAACTGATTTAAATCCATATTTTATTAATCCATATAGAATGGGTATGCTTTTATTACCATCACATAATCATAGATATGAAAATCTAGGAGAAGATAAACAACTTAAACATATAAATCAAGCAGAAAAATTATGATTAAAATGAATTAATAATTTTTGTGATTTAGATAAAATTAAATATATCAAAAAACAAAATGATTTACATAAAATTTGGACAAAAGATAAATATAAAAATCCATGTAAAACATATGAAATTCCATTTTTCCTAGCATTTATTTATTTTTTTTATTTAAATGATAATATCTCAGCATCAAATTTTTATAAAATATCTTCAGCTCATGAAGACTCTCTTTGATGAGCAAAAATTCTCGCAGCAGTTATGAAATGAAAATGATGATATAGAGAAAAAGCTTTTTTAATGTTTTCAAATATTTGAAAAAAACTTGATAATTCAGAGGAAAAGATATGTCATAGTTTTTTAGATATTTTACAAAAAGATATTGCTGATAAGGTTTTTAAAGAAGAAAATATAAATTCAAATTTAATTAAATATGCATCAGATTTAAAAGAAAAAGTATTTTGAAAGTTTGATCCAGAAAAAGAACATAAAATAGATTTAAATAATCAATGTATAAGACATATAGATAAAGCTATAAGAGAATTAAACTTATACTATATAGAAAGATGAAATGAAAGATATAAGGCAAATAATTATTGAGTAGGTGCAAAAAATGCAAAAATTCTGTTTGATAAATGATATATACAATATTTACCAGTAGATTATCAACAATATAATGGTCATTGAATAGTATATGAATATAATCCTGATACTTGATTTTTTGATTATGTTATGCGAAATTTTTAAAAATTAAATTTTTATTTTAAAAGAAAAAATTATATGTTTAAAAAATTTAAAAAGTATATAAAAATTTTATTAATAATTTTTTTACTAATAAAGTTTTTTTTCTTATTTATAAATTTTTATATAATCTATTTTTGAAAAAATAGAATTGTAGAAATGTCTAACTTGGAAAACCATAAAATTTGATTAGTTTTATGAGCAAGTGTAAAATCAAGCTGAGAACCAAGTGGTATTCTTGCAGATAGATTACAATCAAGTTATGAGGCATATAAATTATGAAAAATTCAAAAAATAATTGTCTCATGAGATAATTGAAATATGAATTATAATGAGCCTGATAATATGAAAAGATATCTTATTTCTCTTTGAGTAAATTCAGAAGATATTCAATCAGATTATGCAGGATTTGATACTTATGATTCTATGTACAGAGCAAAAAATATATTTTGAGTAGATAAAATGGTTATTTTTACTCAAAGATATCATTTATATAGAGCCTTATATATAGCTAATAGATTATGAATAGAGAGTGTTTGAATTGCTTCTGATAAGAAACAATATTCATGACTACATAGTTTTCAAATAAGAGAGGTATTTTCTAGAGTAAAAGCTTTTTTTGAAGTAGAAATACTAAAATCTTCTTCAAAAATATGATGAGAAAAAATAGAAATTAAGTAAATACTATGTATAAAATAATAGTAACCTCAGATTCAAATAAACACTTTGAAAGTGCTATTTTAGAATATATAAAAAGATTATGAAAAATTTGTGAAATTATAAAATTAAAACCAGTAAAAAATTGAACTAATAAACAAATAATAGAAAAAGAAACTGAAAACATAATAAAAAAATTAAATAATTTTAAATGATTTAAAATTATTCTAAATCCAAATTGAAAAAGTCTAAGTACTGAAAAATTATATAAATTAATTTCTGATACAAAACATATATCACCAAATATTATTTTTATAATTGGTTGAGCATTATGAATAAATTATTTAAAAATTAAAAATAATATAGATTTTGAATTAAATCTTTGAGAAATGACTATGCCTCATTCTTTAGCTTTACTTGTTATCATAGAACAGATTTATAGATTAGAGATGATTAGTAAAGGAGGCAATTACAATAAATAGATTTAAAGTCAATTTAAAATTATAGAAGTTTTTTTAAATATATGATATTCTTATATAGAAGTTTTTATATTAAAAATGTTTCTATATAAATGGGTTTATCAAGCTTCATAAAATACTCCAAACAAAAACCTTTTACTAAAAATAAAAAAGTAGAGGATTTATTTATTATCCCAAAATTATCAAAAAATTCTAATATTATAGATTCTGATTTAAATCTTTGAATTTATTGAAGCACAAAAGATGATAAAGAAATAATTCAAGTATTAAATGATATTTTTTTAAAATCTATAAAATTAAAAGCTTCTGATATACATTTTGAACCAGAGGAAAGACATTTTAGAATAAGATATAGAGTTGATTGAGCTTTTATAAATTCTGAAAGAATAGATATAGAAATAAAAGATTCTATTATTGCTAGATTAAAAATTATGGCTAGTCTTAGAATTGATGAACATAGATTACCTCAAGATTGAAAAATTACCTATAGACTTTTTTGAACAAAATCTATAGATATGAGAGTATCAATTATTCCAACAATTTACTGAGAAAAAGTTGTTATTAGACTTTTGAAAAAAGATGAAAAGCCACCACAATTAAAAGATCTATGAATTATGCCATATAATATGGTAAAAATAAAAAAACATTTGAGTGATCCATATTGAATGATTTTAGCTGTTTGACCAACAGGTTCAGGTAAATCTACTACTTTATTTTCTTTGCTTAGCCAATTTAATGCAGAAGAAAAAAATATTTCAACTCTAGAAGATCCAGTAGAATATAGAATTAAATGAGTGAATCATACACAAATAAATCCAGCAATTGATTTTAATTTTAGTTTATGACTAAGAAGTCTTTTAAGACAAGATCCAGATATAATAATGGTTTGAGAAATAAGAGATGATCAAACAGCAAAATTAGCAGTTGAGGCTTCCATTACAGGGCATATAGTTTTTTCAACTCTACATACTAATTCAGCAACACATACTTTACAAAGACTTATAAACCTTTGAGTTGACCCACTTTTAATAAGCTCAAGTTTAAGGATAATAATCTCTCAAAGACTTGCAAGAAAGCTTTGTATGCATTGTAAGATTTCTTATAGTCCAGATGAAAAAATAAAAAGTTATATACTTTGAAAGATATGAAAATATATAAAAAATAAAAATGATTTAATTTTATATAAATCAAAAATTAATTGATGTAGTAAATGTAACTATAAATGATATTTAGGAAGAGTTTGATTATATGAAGTTTTAGAATTAACTGATAAAATGGAATGATTAATTTTACAAAATTCATCAAGAACACAGCTTGAAATTCAAGCTATTTGAGATTGAATGGTTCCAATAAAACAAGATGCTTTACTAAAAGTAGTTTTGTGAGAAACTAGTTTAGAAGAAATTCTAGCAGTATTAGGACATTAAGTACATAAAGATTAAAATTTGTCTAGCTAAAATTAAAAAAGTTGATAAAAAAAATTGATTTAATATACTAAAATATGATATAATATTTATGTATTAAAGAAAAAGTAAAAAATGAATACACAATTGAAAAAATTATTTGAAGATCATAAATTAAGAGATAAAGATAAGTTTGAAATAAATCAAATTTTTGAATTACTTCCACCAGATAGACAAAACAATATTCTATATAATTTTGATCTTCTTGTTTATAGATTAGAGTATAATTATAAAGAAATTAATTTAGAAAAGAGAATTCTAATTTGAGATATATTTAGAGATATAAAAGAAATATATTCTAAGTATAATTAAAAAAACAAAAACAAAAACAAAAACAAAAACAAAAACAAAATTAAAAATTAAATAAAAATAAAAATGGAACAACCTAATTTTGAAACACAAGATAAATTTCCACATTTAGGGGAAATACCTCCACATATTGCTGCAATTACAGAAATTAATCCTTATAATATAAATAATGATCATTTATGAGTGTTAAGAAATCATTTAGGTTCATTAGAATTAAAATTTCCTGAAATTGCTAAAGCGGTAGCACAAACAAGAGAAAAAGTAGAAAATGCTATGAAAATGATTCCAAATACTTCTTGAGAAATTATGAAAGCTGCAAATGATCCATCTTATAGGACAAATATACCAGCTGCAAATGATCCATTTTTTAAAGAAATTTATAAAAAAGCAGCATAAAAAATAATTCAAATTAATTTGAATTATTTTTTTTGTAAAAATTGCATTTTTCTAAAAAAGGACAAGTTTCACATTTTGGTTTTCTGGCCTTGCAGTGATATCTTCAAAATAAAATTAGTGTATTATGAAGCGCTAAATGATTTTTCTTTGTAAAATTTTTAGAAATTTTTTTATCTGTTTCAAGAGGATTTTTTGTTTTCACAAGTCAAAGTCTATTTAAAACTCTATGAACATGAGTATCTACTCAAATATAAGGAGCATCTTCTACAATAGCTAAAAATACTTTAGCTGTTTTTATTCAAACTCAAGGCAATTCTATTAATCTTTCAATTGTTCTTGGAATTTGTGAATTACACCCCAAGGGCACTTGTTTTACTGCGTATTTTTCTATTAGTAATTCACAGGTTTTATAAATATTTTTTGCTTTATTATTAAAAAATGAAACTGAGTTAATAAACATAGTTATTTCTTCAACTCATAATTCTACTCAATCTTTAGGCTCTTTTAAAAAATCAAAAAAATTTCTATTTATTTTATTTACTTGTTTATCTGTTGCTTGAGATGACATCAAGATTGCAATTAAAAGCTGAAAGTTATTATTGTAATAGAGTTCAGTTCTAGCATCTGGAAACATTTCATTTAATTTACTTGCAAATTCAGGAATATCTTTCTTTATCATTTTTATTTTTATAAAATATTTTTTATTATATAATAATAAAAAATTATTAAGAAAAAACAAATGTATAAAAAATGATTCTACATAACTGAAGAAATAGGAAATAATGCTTTTTCTTTTTTTAAGAGAAAAAATAAAAAACTATGGGTTCCAAAATTAATAAAAATAGATAGTTTTGATGAGATCAAATTACAAAAAGATAAAGAAAAAATAGCTTTTGAAGATTTTGGATTTGATTGAAAATTATCTACAAATTATGGACTTGAAAATTTTTATGAATTACTATGGAATAATAAAAAAATATATCTATTTGATAACCATAATCATTCACTTTATTTTTGGTATTTAGCAAGAGATTTAGGATTAATAAAATCAAAATGAAATATATTGTATCATATTGATGAACATGCTGATTATAGAAATCCTCTTGAAAAATTAGAAAAAACAGACTTAAAAAACATTTTTAAATACACAAATTTTTCAAAAATAAATGTATGAAATTATATAATTCCGCCAGAAGAAGAATGATTAGTAAAAAAGACTATTCAAATAAGAAGTACAAGTAATTTAGAGTATTATTTAGAAAATAAAAATGAATTTAAGGAAAATATTATCCTAAACTTAGATTTAGATTTTTTTCAACCAAATTTAGATTTTATAAATTATGATTTAAAGAAAAAAGTAGTTCTTGATATTGCAAAAAAAGCAAGTATTATAACTATATCTAGTTCACCTTTTTTTATAAATCAAAAATTGGCTATAAAAGTTTTTAAAGACTTATTTCAAAAATAATTTATGTTAAATATTATTCTCATAATTCTAATATCACTAATACCAATAATTTTTTGGGCTTATATTTTTTCAAGCTTAAAAGAAGAAAAACTCAATAAAACAAGATTTATTATTGGGATTATTGCAGGTTCTTTGAGTGTGATTCCAATTTTGTATATGTCTAATATTATTGATTTCATAAGAATAACTTATTTAAATTTTTTTGAAAATGCTAGTCAGATACAAGATGTTTTTTCAAGTATAGAATTTTGAATTTCTCTATCTATTTTTATTTTTATTCTAGTTATAATAAGTTATCTACTTTGACCAATTTTTAAAAAAAATAAAGAAATATTAAATTGATATATTAAAAATTTATGGCTGATAATAATATTTATTTTTATTATTTCTGTAATATTCTATTTCATAGATTTACTTTCAAATTATTTTTCATTTTTAAATAATCAAATTTGAGTTTGAAAACAAATTTATTTTTGAGAAGCAATTTTTAATACATTTAAATTAATTATATTTTATTATATTTTAGTTGCTTTTATTGAGGAGGTCACAAAACATTTTAACTTTATTTGAACTTCTATTTTGAATATCAAAAAAGTAGAAGATTGAGTTTTATATGCAATATTTATAGCACTTTGATTTTCATTTATTGAAAATATTTTATATTTTCATAGATTATTTTTAGAGTATTGATTAAATTTTGAACTAGTTCAAATCTACTTTTTTAGAAGTATCTTTTCTATAATGCTTCATGTTTTTGCTTCAAGTGTAGTTGCTTATTTTTTCTCAAAAGCCTATATAAAATATAAAAAAGAAAAAAAAGTATTCCCATATTTAAAAACATTTTTTTATTGATTTAGTATTGCTATACTGCTTCATTTTATTTTTAATATTGCCTTAACTTTGGGTTTTTGATTTATAATTATTATATATTTTGTTATTTGATATTTATATATAAGTAGTATTTTTTATAGAGAATAGATTTTATTATTTTTTGTATTTAATTTTTTAAAAAATAATTTTAACTTTACACTTACTACTATATTTGTACTATATTAAAGTAATATTTTACTAATATACAAATATAATGTGAAGATGACCAGTAGTTCAAGCAAGAAAAGATGCTGTAAATAAAATTAAATGAAAAATTTTCTCAATTCATTCAAAACTTATTTGTATGGCAGCATCAAAAGGTTGAAATATTGATGATAATCCAAATTTAGCAACAGAAATTTATAAAGCAAAAAAGGCTTGAATGCCAAGTGATACTATTAAAAGAGCTATAAAAAAAGGAACTTGAGAAGATAAAGATGCAAAACAAATTACTGAAATAATTTAT
The DNA here is from genome assembly GCA_964586815.1 of uncultured Candidatus Peribacteria bacterium. Classification (GTDB taxonomy): domain Bacteria; phylum Patescibacteriota; class Gracilibacteria; order BD1-5; family UBA6164; genus CAWUJK01. Next base: position 8,638 of record CAZPIB010000020.1, read on the forward strand.
GAAGGATATGCTTCTGGAGGAGTTTCTATTATGATTCAAACTTTGACTGATAATAAAAATAGAACAGTTGCTAATATTAGACATATTTTTGATAAATATAGTTGAAGTATGTGAGAATACTGAGCTGTTTCTTGGATGTTTCATAGAAAATGAGTTATTTTTATAAATCCAGAAAAGCATAAATCTGATGATATAGAAAATCTTGTTTATGAAACAAATGTAGAAGATTTTATAGTAGAAGATTGATATATAAAAATCATTACTTCTGTGCTAGACTTTACTGAAGTAGAAAAATTTTTTGAAGATAAAAATATAGAAATTTTAGAATCAAAACTAGATTTTATTCCAGATACTGATATAGAAATTACAGAATTTGATAAAGCTTTAAAATTCATCAAAATGATAGAAGCTTTTAATGATGATGAAGATGTTGCACAGATTTCTACAAATGAAATAATATCCCAAAAACTTAAAAAAGAAGTTTTGGAATTTATAGAAAAAAATACTTTTAAAACTTAAAAGTTTTTATATTTTACTTTAAATAAGATATAAATTTTAAAAAAGATTATGAAATTTATTTATGATCTTTTTTTCTCATATGTTTAATATAAATACCTTGTATTTGAAGTCTTGCCCACTCAGTTTTTCTTAAAAATTTCAAACTAGACTGTTTACTAGGATTGTTACAAAAACAATTAATTTGTAACATTTTATCAAGCTCTTCAAATCAGACCTCATCTATTAAAATATCCATTATTTGTGATAAGCTAATTCAATGAAGTAGTCTATGGTTTATATTATTTTTATTCATATTTATTTTTTTATATAAGATAAGATTTATTTACTATAAATATATTATTGTATTACATTTACCATATTAAAGAAAGGTAGCATAATTGCCATTATTAGTGTTCAGACAATTAATCATACAACTATAATTACTATGGGCTCAATAGCTGTTGAAAGATTTGATGTTATATTATCAATCTCTTTATTAAATTTTTTTGAAATTTTTTGCAGTAGACTAGGAAGCTTTCAGGTCTGTTCTCATATTCTTACTATTGAAGAAAGCTCTATAGGAAAATAAAAATTTTCTTTTCAATTTTTTATTTCATTTATTCACATCAAAGAGCTTAATGTTTTTCATCTACTTATCTCACTAATTATTTCTCTCATTTTTTTTTCATAATATGAATTTTCTAATGATTTAGAAGATATCTCAAGAGCTTTATTTATTATTACTCACTTTTCAAGTAGTGTTCAAAGTGAATTTGTGAAAATTGCCAAAATTCATTTTTTTATTAAAATTCCAAAAATAGGTATTCTTAAAATAAAATTATCCCAGTATATTTTTGTAAATTTTGAAGTTTTTAAGAGCTTCATTATTAAAATAAATAATCATAATCAAGCTAAAATTAGCACTAAATTAACCTGTATAAATTCAGAAGAATTTATCACAAATTGTGTTAAATCTGGTAGATTTACTTTTGCATCAGCATACATTCATTCAATTCTAGGGATAACATAAATCATAAAAACAAAAATCATAGCAATTGAAAGAGTAACTATAATTATAGGATAAATCAAGGATCAAATTATTTTTCACTTTAATTCTTTATTTTTTACTTCTTTCACTTTTATTATTTCTATTGACTTATCTAGTTCTCAAGTAGCTTCTCACATTTGTATTATTGAAATATCAAATGAATTAAAAGTTTTTGGAAATAGTGAAAATATTTGTTGAAGATTTTTTCATTTTGATAAATTAGCAAGAGAGTCAGTTATTATTGTTTTTAATTTTTTATTTTTTACTTGATAACTCATTATTTTAAATGAGTTTATTATTGGAATTCCAGATTCTAGTAAATTAGAAAGTTGCTCTAAAAAATCAATTTTTTCTTTAGAATTTAATTTAATATTTTTTTTACCAATATTTAGAATGTTTTTTATATCTAACTTCATATTTTTATTTTATCATTTTTTTTAAATTTTTACTAATTTTTTAACTTTTTTAAGTTATTTTTTTATTTTTTGAGATTACTAAATAATAAAAAACAAAATTCCTTTTGAAAAAAACAATTTTGTTTATATAATTAAATTTAATTTAAATATTATAATAATATAAAAAAATGATAAATTCAATACTTATAAAAATATTTGGAGATCCTAGTGATAAAAAAGTAAAAATTTACACTAATCAAATAGAAAAAATAAAAGAATCTGAAAAGAAATTTGAGAAACTTAATTTAACTCAAATAAAAGAAAAAACAGCTGAATTTAAATTAATGTTTATCTGACTTGATTTTAGGAAAGATGAAGATTTAGTAAAAATAAAAAATATTTTAGATGAAATAAAGTATGATGCTTTTGCTATTGTAAAAATTACCACTAAACTAATAAATGGTCAAAAGTTTGAACTAAAGGATTGAAAAGAAGTAGAGTGGAATATGGTTCCATATGATGTTCAGCTTGTTTGAGGATTAGCAATTCATGAGGGAAATATTTGAGAAATGAAAACTTGAGAGTGAAAAACTCTTGTAGCAACTTTGCCCGCTTATTTAAATGCCCTTACTTGAAATTCTATTCATATAGTTACTGTTAATGATTATCTAGCTGAGAGAGATAGTGAAGAGATGGGTATTTTATATAATGCCTTATGATTAACTGTTGGTTTTGTAAATCACGATCAATCAAAAATTATAAAAAAAGAAGCTTATAGAAAAGATGTGGTTTATGCTACAAATAATGAGCTATGATTTGATTATCTTAGGGATAATATGGTTACAAAAAAAGAAGACAAAATGCAATCAAAATTATATTTTGCAATTATAGATGAGGTTGATTCAATTTTAATTGATGAAGCAAGAACTCCTCTTATTATTTCTATGCCTGATAATGAACCTACTTCTAAATATGGAAAATTTGCTGCAATTGCAAAAATGTTAGAATCAGGAAAAGACTATAAAATTGATGAAAAACAAAAAACAGCAAGTCTTAGTGAAGAATGAATTGAAAAAATAGAAAAACTTTTAAAGGTTGATAATATATATATATCAGATCATTATAATGACTTGCATCATATAGAAAATTCTATAAAAGCTGAATGAGTCTATTTAAAAGATAAAGACTATATCATAAATAATTGAGAGGCTATGATAGTTGATGAGCATACTTGAAGAGTACTTTCTGGAAGGAGATATTCTGATGGACTTCATCAAGCTATTGAAGCAAAAGAATGAATTGAAATTCAACAAGAATCAAAAACTCTAGCATCAATTACATTCCAAAATTATTTTAGAATGTATTCTAAGTTATCTTGAATGACTGGAACAGCCAAAACTGAAGAAGAAGAATTTTATAAAGTTTATGGTCTTGAAACTCTTACAATTCCTACAAATATGCCAACTGCGAGAGAAGATAGACCTGATTTACTTTTTAAAAATGAAAAAGGTAAATTTGAATATATAGTAAAATATATAAAAGAAATAAATGAAACTGGTAGACCGATTTTAGTATGAACAGTTTCAGTTGATAAATCAGAGTATTTAGGAAGTCTTTTAACAAAAGCTTGAATAACAAATGAAGTATTAAATGCAAAACATAATGAAAGAGAGGCTGAAATAATAGCAAAAGCAGGTCAAAAATCATCAGTTACTATTGCTACAAATATGGCTTGAAGAGGTACAGATATTAAGCTTGGAGAATGAGTTGCTAAGCTTTGAGGATTATTTATAATTGGTACAGAAAAACATGAGACAAGAAGAATTGATAACCAATTAAGATGAAGAGCTTGAAGACAATGAGACGCATGAACTACTCAATTTCTTGTCTCTCCAGCTGATGATATAATGAGAATATTTGGTTGAGACAAAATGTTTAGTCTTTTTAACTCATCATTTTTTTCTTCTCTCCCTGATGATGAACCACTTCCTTGAGCGAATTCAATGCTTACAAAAAAAATTACCTCAGTTCAAAAACAAGTTGAATGACATAATTTTGATGCTAGAAAACATGTGCTTGAATATGATGATGTTATGAATAAACATAGAGAAATTATTTATAGTAAAAGAGATAAAATTATAGATTCAGAAAATATTGATGAAGATATAAAAAAAATGATTTCTTCTCAAGTTAAGCAATTTGTAATTTCTGAAATTATTAAAAAAACTAATATTTCAAAACAAGATTTAGTAAAAAAAGTTAATCACTTTTTAGAAGTGGAAGCTATTGATACAAAACAAGAAGTAGAACAAATAGAGAAACACATAAATGATCCAGAAGCAGAGGCTGACTTTATTTCAAATATAGCACTTGAGGAATTTGAAAAAATAAAAGGTAAAGCTGTCTCTAGTGAGGAATTTTATGATTTAGAAAGAAGAATAGTTTTATCAAGTATTGATGAATTATGGATGAGACATATTGATTCAATGAGTAAACTTAGAGAAGAAGTTGCTTTTGAGTGATATGCTCAAAGACAACCACTTGTTGTTTATAAAGAAAAAGCATTTGTGAAATTTACAGACTTACTTTGAGAACTTGAACATAAAGTTACAAAAATAATTTTTGGCCTTGATAAACAAGAACCTTGAGTAAATATTAAAATAGAAGAAAAAAATATTTTGGATGATTTAATGCAAAATATTGATAATTGAAATATTGATAATAATAATCCTCTTTTTGCAAAACCTATACAATCTCAAAATAGAAGACCAAAAAGTAAAAAACAAAAAATTAGAATTTAATAAATAAGTAAATATTAATGAAAAAAATAGACTATGATGTAATAATAATTGGTGCGGGATCAGCAGGTTATCCAGCTTGAATGTATGCAAGTAGATATAAGTTATCAAACTTAATAATTTGATCTCAACCAGGTTGAGCACTTGCTACTTCTCACAAAGTAGAAAACTATCCAGGTATTTTATCAGCTCCAGGAAAAGAAATAATGGATAATTTCAAAGCTCATGCAGAAATTTCTGGCTCAACAATTCTTCAAGAAATGGTAGAAAAGGTAGAAAAACATAAAGATCATTTCCATATTACAACTACTACTCTAAAAGAATTTACTTCAAAAAAAATAATTTTAGCAACTTGAAATAATTATAGGCATTTATGAGTGAAGTGAGAAAAAGAATTTATGGGAAAATGAGTAAGTTATTGTGCTACTTGTGATTGAATGTTTTTTAAGGGAAGAGATATTGTAATTGCTTGAGGTTGAAATACTGCTCTTACTGAAGCTCTTTATTTATCTGAAATAGTAAATAAAATTTACTTAGTTCATAGAAGAGATACCTTTAGAGCTGAAGATATTTGGGTCGAAAAAGTAAAAAATAAAAAAAATATAGAACTTGTTTTAAAAGAAGAAATAGAAGAAATAACTTGAGATGTTTTATGAATGACAGGAGTAAAACTTAAATCATGAAAACTTCTTGAGGTTTCATGAATATTTGTAGCAATATGAACTTTACCTAATACTTCTATTGTAGATAATTTTGATTTAGAAAAAGATTCTGATTGATGTTTAGTTGTAGATAAAAGACAAGAAACTTCTATTTCAGGATTATATGCTGCTTGAGATGTAACTACTAATTCAAATAAATTTAAACAAACTATTATGAGTGCTGCTGAGGGATGTTTGGCTGCTGATAGCATTCATAGTGATTTAATGTAGATACAATTTAAATCTAAAAAATAAAAATGACTAAAAATGAAATAATACTTTGAAAACTTCAAGCCTGAGAAAATTTTGGTTTTTTTATTCCTGATAATAGAAATGAATTTTGATGAGATTTTTTTGTAAATAAAAAAAATTTTGCCTGAGCAAAAACTTGAGACTTAGTTAAAGCTGTAGAAATAAAGGGATCAGGGAAAAAACCAGAAGTAAAAATTATAAGTATAAAAGGTCAATGAAAAACACTTAATGATATAATCATTAAAGGGACTTTTTCATTTTCATCAAACTGAGACTGGGGATATATAGATTTGGTAAGAGTTATTGATGGGAAAAAAATAGACAAAGGTTACTTTGTTCATTCAAAAAATTATAAATCAGCCATATCTGGAGACCAAGTAAAAGCAAAGTTACAAAAACATAAATGAAAATTAGAGGCTGTTGTGGTAAAAATTTTAGATGATGATAGAGAAATTTTTGAATGAAAATATGTAGATAACTCTAAATTTTGATTTGTTTTGGTTAAAGATTCTTGTGATATTTTTATACCAGAAAAATGGAAAAATTGAGCTAAAAATAGAGATCAAGTAACAGTAAAAATTATTGATAAATCATGAAGAAG
>CAZPIB010000021.1:0-14811 GCA_964586815.1 uncultured Candidatus Peribacteria bacterium
CTTTATTTGTTTTATAGTATATAGCATAACAATATAATTAAAAAATAAATTCTTTTTTTGTTTTACTTATTATATACTAACATAATAGACAAAAAAAAGTCCAGTATCTCAACTAGACTTTTTAAAATTTTTAATTTTAATTATGCTTTTTTTCTTGAAATAAAGAATAATCAACCAGCAAGTAGTAATGCTAATAAAAGTAATAATATTTCTTGTGGACCTGTATTAGGTAATTCTTTAGGAACTTCTTTTGGCTCTACAGGAGTCACAGATTCTCATGATGATTTAAATAATACACATTCAGTATGAGAAGTAATAGCTTCTGCTGGAGATCAAGCTTCATCAAGATGAACATTTAAAGTATATTTAAGTATTCATGCATTTTTATTTTCTCATGCTCCTTTATTTAATTTAATTGAATAACCCATTTTTGATTGAATCCAATTTACTGATTGACCTGCATCTAATCTATAAAAACCTCACTGATTATCTAATTTTTCTAATTCAGGAGTAAATTCCCAAAAACCAACTTTAGTTGGCTCATGTGACCATATTGCTCAATTTAAAGGAATCATTTCAACGGCATCCGTTAATTCATTCATAGCTTTTAACATATACATAGGTTTAGATGTTCAATTTACCCAAATATCAGATAAAAGACCTAAATGATCTCACTGAGATTTTATTCCTCAATCAAAACATTGAATACATGAATTTTCAGCAAATACACTATCAGTAGAACAAGAAATTTCATCATATAAAGCAGAAGAAATTGAAGTAAAAGATAAAGCTAATATTGAAACTCAAACTAAAAATATTTTTTTCATAATAAAGTATAATTAATTAAAAATAAAGGTAACATACTTAAAAAGTATTTTATATATTTTAACACTAAAAGTCAAAAATATTTTATATTTTGTATAGACAATTATTTTTTTCTATTTACAATAAGTTGTTGAATAATCATAAATAGTGTTGATATTCCCCAATATAAACCTAATCATACAGGAAAAAAGAATGTAAATATAGCTACCATAGCTGGCATACCATAAAGCATAGCTTTTTGCATAACAGCTGGATCGGGCATCATAGAACTATAATCAGTTGCTCATTTTTTCTTTTCAAGTACTACTGCATCTTTTTTTACTATAGGATTATTTTTAAATGAAAGCCATATTTGAATAAATTGTAAAAGTCAAACTGTAAGTCATACAAACAATCAAGTCCATCAAGCTGTTCAAAGTAAGTTAACTCCAAAAAAACTAAAGTCCATAGAATTAAAATCAAAATCTTTTAAGAAAGAATAAAGATAAAAATGATTTGTAACCTCTTCAATATGAAGAATAACATTATATATAACAAGTAAAATAGGCATTTGTATTAATAAAAACCCACAAGATCCCATTGGATTTACTTTTTCAGTTTTATATAATTCCATCATTTTTTTACCTAAAACCTGAGGTTGTCATTTAAATTCTTCTTGAATTTTTTTTATTTTTGGCTGAAGTGTTTGTAATTTCTTTTGTGAAACTAACATCTTATGCTGAGGCCAAAGTAAAATAATTCTTAATATAATAGTAATACCTACAATAGCCCATCATAAACTTCAATTAAATAATTGAACTAAATATATTATTAAATTATATGCAGGAGCATAAAATAAATATATAAATAACTTAGTAAAAGATCATCTACTATTTACTTCAAAATGTGCTATAGTTTCTTTTTCATTAAAAGTAGCCTTTACTATATAGTTTCAATTAACTTTAAAATATTCATAAATACTTGAATAATCAACTATAAATACTTTTGTTGGCTTGATTTCTACAATATTATTTTTACAAAAAGATTCTGGAAGATTTAAATAACTATCAGTTTGAATATGTTTAATTGTTAAATCCTTACAAATATCCACTTTTATAGTTTCTTTTGTATTATTTTTTATTTGTAATTCTACTCAAGCAGGAACAGTATAAGAATTACTTATAGCTTTTAATATAACTCATGATTCAATTACTTTTGTATTTTGTTCTTGATTATTACTAAAAAATGATACTGCTAAAAAGACAAGTAAGAAAATTATTATAAAGTCTAAAATTTTTTTCATTGTTTTATTTTAATTTTTAAATTTTTTTTCTAAAAAAGACAAATCTTTTTCAAATTTCAATATAGTATTTTTATCTTTTTTATCAAGTTTAGTTTGTTTTTTCACAATAAAAACAAAATCATATTTTTTATTATCCAAACTAGAAAATAAAGTAGATAATTTTATAAAATTATAAAAATATCTTCTAAAAAATACTCTTGTAACATTTATATTTACTGACTTAGAACCAATGATAATAGCAAATCTATTATAGTTTTTTCTATTTAGTTTTACATTTAAAACTATTCAATAAGAAAAAAAAGGCTTTGTTTTACCTAAAACCTTTTTTACTTCTCTCTCTTTTAATCTGTATTTTTTTTTTAACATAACAAAAAATTATCCTCTTTTTCTTTTTATAAAATTACCTTTTCCATCAAAAGGTGTTTTTTTAGCAGTACCACCAGCAATAATATGCATTCTTGGTTTACCATTAATTTCTTGATATCTTTTTGGATAAGAAACAGTTAAATTATATCTTCCTTTTCTTCTTCTGTTTTTTAGAATTTTTCTACCTGGAGTAGAAGCACTTCTTTTCAAAAATCCATGAACTCTTAATCTTTTTCTTTTTTTTAATTTACCTAACATTTTTAAAAATTTATATGTTAATTTAATTTTACTTATGTAGTCTATAAAAAAAGACTATAAAGTCAAAACAATTTTTTACTTTTTTATTTTATAATTGTAGTTCCTTCTTTTTCTCATTTTATAACTCTCATAATAGCTCCTGGTTTAAACAAATTTGCAACTTTTAAAACTAAGTTATTATTTTTAGCTATATCAATTGCAGCTAAATCCATTACATTTAATTCATCTGCCAAAATATTATGATAAGAAATTTCTTCAAAAAATTTAGCATTTTTATTTTTCTCAGGATCACAATCATAAATTCAATCAACTCTTGTAGCTTTTATCATAAAATCACAATCTAGCTCTAATGCTCTTAAGACTCAAGCAGTATCAGTTGAAAAATAAGGATTTCAAGTTCAACCTGTGAATATAGTAATTACTCCTTTATTTATATATCTTATTGCATTATCTTTATAATAATTTGAAACAAAATTTATTCAATTTGAATCCATAACAATAGAATCTACTCCTATTTTTTCTAAGAAATTTTTTAAAACTACTCAATTAAATACTGTAGAAAGCATACTTAAATTATGAGAATCAGCTGGATTTACTCAAGCCTCAATCAAGGTTCAACCTCTATAAATATTTCAACCTCAAACAACAATAGCAAGTCAAATTCACATATCTTTTATTTGCTTTATCATAAGTGCTACCTTTTCAACCATGACTTCCTCAAATCAAAAATCTTTTTTTCATTTCAAAGCTTCTCCTGATATTTTAAGTAAAATTCTCATAGATATTATTTAGATAATAAATTTTTATTTATTTTATAAAAAAAACTCTTTTTTTCAAGAGTTTTTGATTACTTTATGATTTTATATTACTTCATAGCTCATAACATTAATAACCCAATTTACAATTATGCTTGCTAAAAATACAAGAACTAATCATAAAACCATATAAATAAGAAAATTTTTTCATTTTTTAACTTTTTCTTCATCTCAACCTGAAACCAAAATTAAAAATGATCCGTATATTCAAATAGCTACTGCTACAAAATAGAAAAGTCCAATTAAGTATCATAACATATTATCAACTGTAAAAATAAGATCATCTCATCAATGTTGTAAGTTTTGTGTAATTTTATTTGTTCAAAAAGGATCATTTCAAGCAGCATAGCTATTAGATATGAATATGAATCATATAAATGTATAAAGTACTTTTTTCATAAATTTTATTTATCTAATAACAGTTGCAGATAATCATATAATCCAATTAACAATTATACTTGCTAAAAATATAACAACTAATCAAATAACAGCATGTATTAAAGTATTTTTTCATTTTTTAACTTTTTCTTCATCTCAAGCTGCAGTTAGTATTTGAAATCATCCATATAAAGCAAATATAATTGCTATAAAATATAATAATCAAATTAAAAAACCTAACATATTATCTAAAGTTCATATAAAATCACCACCTGTTCCATGATCTCATGCAGTTTGCCCTAGTGTTCATTTCACATCAACAGCATTAACTGTATTTAATGCCAATAAACTTGCTCCTACAGCAACATATACTGTATTTTTAATTGTATTTTTCATAAACTTTCTTTTTTTATATTATAAATAACATTATATATTATATAATACAATATGTATAAATGCAAATTTTTTCTTTATTTTTTTAAAAAAATTAGTATAGTGTATTATACTAATAATATATTTAAATATAAAATGATAGATAGACAAGAGTATATTAAAAAACTTAGAAAGTTTTGAAGTGAAAATGATATTCCAAATATTACAGATGAAAATGCTATTTTTTTAAGGAATTTGATTAGTTTACAAAAAACTAATCAAATGCTTGAAATTGGGTCAGCTAATTGATTTTCATCGATTCAATTTTGATTAGAGCTTGAAAATACTTGATGAAAATTAACTACAATAGAATTTAGTGAACCTTCTCAAAAACAAGTATTAAAAAATATAAAAGCCTTATGACTAGAAAAGACCATTACTTCAATTAGAGCAAATGCACTTTTTGAAATTCCTAAACTAGAATTGAGTTTTGATTTTGTTTTTATTGATTGAATGAAAAGAAGAACAATTGATTTTTTTGATTTAGTATATGATAAAGTTGATATTTGATGAATAATAATAGTTGATGATGTTATAAAATTTAGAGAAAAAATGTGATGATTTTGGGATTATTTAAAAAAAAATAAACTAGAATATAGTATTCTACCAATTGATAAAAATGATTGAATATTGTTTATGGTAAAAAGAACAGAAAAACTATGATTTAGAGTAGAAAAAAATTATTAGTATAATTAAAAAATAATGAAACATTTTAAAATTACAGAAAATGATGCAAATCAAAGACTTGATAAATTTTTAAAAAAGCTATTTCCAAGGGCTACTAGAGGTCTTTTATTTAAATTTAATAGAAAAGATAAAATAAAAATAAAGTTTGATTGAAGTGAATGAAAATTTAAAAAAAGAGACAATGAATACAAGCTTCAAATTTGAGATGAAATAAAAATTCATTTAAGTGATGATGATTTTAATGAATTGACTGCATATCATATTCCAGAAAATCAAGAGGAAAATAAAAAAGAAGGCTTTGATAAAAAAGATATAGTTTTTGAAGATAATGATTTACTTATCATAAATAAAAATCCAGGAATCAATGTTCATCCTTGAGATCATAAGACTAAAGAATCTAATGTTATTGCAATAATTCAAGATTATCTTTGAGATAAGCTAAATAGTCTTACATTTAAACCAAGTCTTATTCATAGAATTGATAGGGATACTTCTTGAATTTTGATGATTTGAAAAACTAAAAATATACTCACAAGGCTTACAGCTGATTTAAAAGATCATAAAAAAATAAAAAAAACATATTTTGCAATAGTTCTTTGAAAGTTACCAAAAAAGAAATGAACAATAAAAGATAAGTTAATTAGAATTGAGAATGCAAAAAATGAAAATAAAGTCCAAATTTCTGAAGATGGATTAACAGCAATTTCTCATTATCATTTACTTAAAGAGCATATTCTTCAAACAAAAGAGAGTGTACTTATTTTATCAGAAATAGAAATACAAATAGAAACTGGTAGAATGCATCAAATAAGAGTTCATATGGCTCACATTTGAAATCCTATTTTGTGAGATAAAACATATTGAAATAAAAAATTAAATAGTTTTTTTGAAAGAAACTATGGACTATCAAGGCAAGCTCTTCATGCTTGGAAAATAGAGTTTTTTCATTACTCAAGAGATAAGATAATGAATATAGAAGCTAAAATTAAAGATGATTTAATTAAATTTATAAAAAAAATAAAAAAATAATTTTGACTTTAAAAATTAAATTATAAAATGCAAATAAAATGCATTTTATAATTTAATTTTTTTATATGGAATTATCACCATTTTTACTAACTATTATTTGAAATATAATTATTGCTATTTGAATTATAGTAGTGGTTTTAATTACTAAATCTATAAGAGATAAGCTAATAAATTATATAGAATATATAACTGCTTTGACAGTATGATTATTACTTTGAATAATTTTTCTTGGATTTATCCCAAAATTAACAACTAAATGAGATTTAGTTTGAACTGAATTATGAGCTTTTATATTAATAGGTTTAGTTTTATTTTATCTACTTGAACTATTCTTACATTGGCATCACTGTAAAGATCTAGCACATAATTCATCTTGCAATTCTAATCATAAAGAACAGCATAAAAAAGGAATACTTATGTTTGGGTGAACCATTATGCATAATGCTTTTCATGGTATAGTTTTATTTGCAGCTTTTTCTGTTGATTTTACTTTTGGAGTTGTTACCACTATAGCTATCTTATTTCATTCTATACCACAGAATGTTGTTAACTATATTATGAATCATAATAATATTAAGTATGCTTATTATGCTGCTTTTGGTGGTATATTTTGAGCACTTATAACATATCCTTTTTCTGATTTTTTGATTTCTAATAAATTTTATATTTTAGCAATTATATCTGGTTGACTATTATATACTGCTTTAGCTGACATTTTTCCAGAATTTAAATGAAAGTGAACTACCTCTAAAAGAATATCATATTTTGTATTTATAATTATTTGAATATTTATATTTTTAGGTTTTGAAAAACTTTCACATCACACTCATGATAGTAAAAAGCATCATAAATATGAACTGATAGAAAATAAATGTTTAAAAAATGAGTGAATCTGGATTAGCTCTGCTTCTGAATGCACATGAATATCATATAAAATATGCACTAAATTAAAATGAAAGTTTGATTGATGTGCTTCTGCTTGTAGAAATGATCCAAAAGCTACAGTATGTACAATGCAATGTATTCAAGTTTGTAATTTTAATAAAAAAATAGATTATGAAAAATAAAGATAAAATTTTAGATATAATTAATTTATCTTCTTGTTGAATTACTGCCAAGGAGATATATAAAATACTTTGAAGTAAAATTGATAAGAGTACAGTATATAGAAATTTAGATAAATTATTACTAAATTGAATTATTTTAGAGGATTTTTCTAAATCATTAGAAAAATTATATTCTATAAAAAATAAACACCATCATCATTTTATTTGTAATAATTGTAATAAAACAGAAAATATTTGATGTTTTTTAAATTCAGAAATAGAGAAATTAGAACATAAATTTTGATTTAAAGTAAAAAATCATAGTTTTATTTTAAACTGAGTTTGCCAGAAATGCGCTGTGAAACAAGTACTCTTGGGGTGTATAAATTAAATATAAATATAAAAAAAATAAAATTTTATGAAAACATATGATATATTCTTAGAATATTATGATAGAATAGTTAGATCTATTAATAATCCACTTGAAGATGAGGTAGAATTCTTAATAGAAGATTGTATAAAAAAATATAAACCAGAATCACAAACTATTTTGGAATTAGCTTGTGGTACCTGAGAGGTAGCAAGAGAATTATTTTTAAAAAAGTATAAAGTTACTGGGATTGATATTAATGAAAAAATGCTTCAAAAAGCAGAAAAAAATCTAAGTAAAAAAGATTTAGTTTTATGAGATATGACTAACTTTGATTTAGAAAAAACTTTTGATGTAGTTTTATGTAATTATAATTCTATTTGTCATTTACTTATTTGGAAAGATTGGCAAAAATTTTTTGAAATGAGTAATAAACATTTAAAAAAACAGTGAATTCTAATTTTTGATATAAATACTATTTATGAATTTGAAAATATAACTAAAGATTTTGCTCAATTTTATAATTTTGATAATGATGTAGTTTGTCTTGAAATGCAAAAAAAAGACTGAATTTATAATTGGTTAATCAAAATTTTTAAAAAATCTAATAATTGAAAATATAATTTAATAGAAGAAAAAATAAAAGAAAATAGCTTCCCTATAAATAAAATAAAACAAGAACTAAAAGAAAAATGATTTAAGTTATTAGAAATGATAGATTATCATTATGGAGAAGTAACAGCTAAAAGTGAAAGAGTTTATTTTATATGTAAAAAAAAATAAAAATTTTATTTTTATTTTTTTATTTAAATAATTTATAATAAAATCCCTAATTTATTTAAAATTATCAATTGCTTCAAGGATATTAAGATTTAGTTTTTTTACAATTTTTTCTATATTTTCTTTTCAAGTTATTGTCTTTATAAATTTTTCATCTGTAAATAGTGTAAGTGATGGATTTTCAGTTATTTTGTAATCTTGTAAATCTTTAATGTCAATATTGCACATTTTTAAATTTATATTAGAGGCAAATGCCTTTGTAGCCAAAACTGGAATATGAATAAGTGCAGATTTATAAAAATCTGAATCTTTTTTAACAAAAATAACAATAGAATGATGTATTGATTCTTTTTGTTCTCATGTTTCTTTATCAGTAAAAGTAGTAGTTTTTGATTTAGAAATAATTTTTTCTAAGTCCTCTTTTGTTTTTATTACCATACTAGATTTAGCTAATTTTTCAGCTCCAAAAGAAATAGTCTTATTTTTTAATTTAATTGCTCTTTCTTTCCATTTTTGGAATTTCACCCCAAGGGCACTTGTTTCACTGCGCATTTTTTTTTAAATTTAAATTATAAATATATTATATATTATTTTTTATACATAAATTGTCAAAAGTTTATATTTAGTTATACATTTTTATCTCAAATCTTTTTTAAATAAAAACCACATCCATTTTTGATAAATTGTCATCTTGTAAGTTTCTTTTTCAATTTCTTTTTCAATTTGAGTTTTATTTTCAAATATAGGGTTTTTTGATATAAATTTATTATATCTATCTTCTGTTGTAATATATACAACTCTTTCCCCTATATTCTTAAATCCTGAGTCTTGTTTCAAAATTTTATTTTTATATGCTAGTGTATTTTTATATAAAATAATATATTTTGCTTTTTTTATTCATTCTTCTATTTCTTTATTTAACCCTAATATTATATTATTATATTCTGAAATTTTATGTTGTTTATATTTATTATATCAAATAGCATACAATAAAAAAAGTAGTAAAAATATAAGAATTAGAAATATATAATATTTTTTGTTCATTTTTTTGTTTTTTTTATATCTTTAGTGTAAAATACTTATAGATATAATATTTTAAAATATTAAAAAGTAAACTTAAAAATTATGAAAACTTTAAAAAATAAATTTATAATACTTATTATATTATTTATTGTTCTTATTCTAGGTACCCAAATTTATAAAAGTTTTTTTATTTCTATTCAAGATAGAAATTCTCATATTATTTTAATAGACTGAATAGCTGAACTGAATAATAAAAATTTAACCTTAAATAATAAATATAAACTAAAAGCTTTAGATAAAATAGAGACTATTTGAGAAGAATCTTTGGCTATAATAAAATGGGGAGATTGAAGTGTTACAAGAATATGATGAAACTCTCTTTTAGTTATAAAAAAAGCTAATGTAGAAAAAAACTTACTAAAGATTAATATTTCTTTTAAATTAGAAAAAGGTAAAACATGGTCTCAAGTAGTTAGCTTTATATGAGAATGATCATATTTTCACCAAAGTTTTGCTGACAAAACTGCTGCTATTAGATGAACTATTTTTGAGGTAAACCTAGAAAAAGATTATTTATATGTTGAAAAACATGAAGTAAAACTTACAAATAAATATTGAGTAGAAAAAATTATTAGTGAAAAGAAGCCATTTATCATTTCAGAATTTGATTTTATAGAACTTTTTGAGTTTTTGAAAAATTTCAAAGATGCTGCCTGGCAAGATTTAAATAAAAAATTAGATATAGAATTTTATAAAATTTTAGTAAAACAAATTTGAGATATAAATAAATTTACCTCAAATAAAATTTATAATATTTCAGAACTTTCAAATGAAAAAAGAAAAGAATTATATAATATAGTGTTAAAACAGTATCAAAATTTAAATTTTATTTCAGTAAATGATATAGAAAATTATAAGAAAAAATTAAAGGTAAAACAAAATTTAATAAATCTATCAAGTAATCAAAATAAAGAAAAACTTTTAATGACTACAATATATGATATAAAAGATTTGGCAAAAAGTGATAACTTTGAGGCTTTGGTAAAAAATTTAACTATACTATCTGAAAATAAAAATATTTTAAATGAATTAAATATGGATGTATCTCAATACATAAATATTGATACTTTTAAAAATATAAAAATTCCAGATGAGTTAAAGCAAGAATTTGAAAATAGTATCAATAATATTAAACAAAAAATAAATTTAGAAAATATTAATTTTCATAATTCTATTACAAAATGATTAAAAAATTCTTTTGATAAATCTATAAATGATATCAAAAATAATATTTGAGATATACAAAATATAATTAATGATAAATAATATAAAACATATTTTAAAAAATGAAATTTTCCTAACATTTTTTTTGTCAGGACTTGTTTTTTTGATTGTTTTACTATTTTCAACTAGTTTAGTATATCTAGATAAAAAACTTACATATAATGTATTATCTTTCAAGAATCAACTTATTAATTTTTCAGCCTCTCAAGATATCATAATAGTTGAAATAGATAATAAAACCTTGAATAATCATAGCTTTCCTTTATCAAGAAATATTTATGCTGAGTCAATTAGAAATCTAAAAAATGCCTGAGTTTCAGTTATCTGAATTGATGTTATTTTTTGAGAAAGGTCTCTTGATGATAAAGCTGATACTAGATTAGCTTATGAAATTGCTAATGCCTGAAATGTAATAATTGGTTGAGGAATTAATAATAATACTTTTTATCTACCTTTTTACAAATTTAGAAAAAAAGTAGCTTCTTATTGATATTTTAATCCAGAGATTAATATAAAAACAAACTCAGTTTATTCTTTTTCTCCATTTAAAAAAATAAGAACAAATAATATTATAGAAAAAGAAATAAATGGTCAAATACAAAAGTTTTGAGATAATACCTTAAGAACTATTAATTTCTTTTCAATTGAAGTTCTAAAGCATTTTTTAAAAACTGAAAATATTATCAAAACAAATACTTGAATCTCTTTTGATAATCATATAAAAGTTCCTTTTTCTAGGGTATGAAATAATGAAGTTTTAATTAATTATTTACCTAGATTTAAATTTAAGAAGTATTCCCTACTTGATATTTATGAAAATAATATAAAAAAAGAAGAGTTTGAGTGAAAAATTGTATTAATTTGAGCAACTGCTGATTGATTAAAAGATATATTTGATACTCCTAATTGAAGAGATTTTGGAGTTTATATCCATGCCAATTCAATAAATACTATTTTATCTGGAAAGCATTTAATATATTTTAATTCTTGACTTGAATTTATACTGCTTTTTTTACTTATTATTTTAGCAATATATTTTAATTTTTCTAAAAATAATAGATTTATTATAATATCAAATATATCAATTATTTTTATATTTATTTTTATTGTTTTTTGAGTAATGTTTTTTAGTAATTTAATATTTAATCATCCTACTTTAATTATTTTAGCATTTATTCTTTCTATTGTCTTTTCAAATATTGCAAAATATTTAATTGAGAACAAAGATAAAAAGAAAATACTAAAAGCTCTATGAGAATATATATCAAAAGATATAGCTAATAAAATCTTAAAGTGAGAATGATGAGTTAAACTTGAATGAGAAAAGAAAACAATTTCAATTTTCTTTTCTGATATTGCTTGATTTACAAGTATTTCAGAAAAAATGGATGCTATAGAATTAGTAGAATTTTTAAGAGAATATTTATGAAAAATGTCTCATATTATTATGGATGATAGATGATTTATTAATAAGTATGAATGAGATGCGATTATGGCATTATTTTGAGTTTTTGGATATGAGCAAAGCTCTAATTATGATAATTGTAAAACAGCATTACTACAACAAGAAATGTTAAAAGTACTAAATATTTGATGGAAAGAAAAATATTCTGAAATATTAAGTGTTAGGATGTGACTTCATTTTTGAGAAGCAATTATTTGAAATATTTGAGCAGTTGGAAGAAAAATGGAATTTACAGCTCTTTGAGATTCAGTAAATTTAGCATCAAGACTTGAATGAGTTAATAAATATTATTCAACTGATATATGTGTTTCAGAAACTGTTTATGAAGATCAAAAGAAAAATTTTGAATTTAGAAAATTAGACATCATTAGAGTTAAGTGAAAAAATAAGCCTATAACAATATATGAGCTACTATCTTTTAAGGATAAGTTATCTAAATCACAAAAATGAATAAAAATATGATTTGAAAAAGCTTTAGAATTATATTTTCAAAATAAATTTATTGAGGCTTGACAAATTTTTAAAAAATTATGAGAACTTTGAGATAAGCCAAGTTTAGTATTCTCAAACAGATGTTTTAAATTTGAGCTTACTCCTCCAAAATCTGACTGGGAATGAATATGGAATATGATTGAAAAATAAAAAAACTGAAATTATTAATTTCAGTTTTTTTATTTGATTTTATCCTTTTTTATTTCTTTTTCTTTCTCCTTCATTTAAGAATTTTTTTCTTAATCTAATAGTTTTAGGAGTAATTTCTACATATTCATCAGATGAAATATAATCAATTGCTTCTTCCAAACTCATAAGTTTTGGTGGAGTAAGCTTTAATGCTTCATCTGTACCAGATGCTCTTACATTTGTAAGTTTCTTATTTTTTGTAGCATTAACTGATAAATCCTGATCTTTATTTGATTCTCAGATAATCATTCCTTCATATATTTCAGTAGCTGGCTTCACAAAAATCACACCTCTATCTTGTAGATTAAATAAAGAATATGCCATAGTTTTACCATTTTCCATTGAAATCATAGAACCAACAGCTCTTTTTTCAATAGCACCTTTGTATTTTTCAAGCTTATCAAATGAACTAGATAAAAGACCTTCACCTTTTGTCATAGTTGTAAATAATGATTTAAAACCAAGTAAACCTCTAGTAGGAACACTAAATTCTATATTTATAATACCATTGTCTTCAATCATATTAATCATCATACCCTTCCTTTTTCCAAGCTCAGCTATAACTGGCCCCTCATTTCAAGCAGGAACTGATATTGATACATTTTCAATTGGTTCAAATTTAACTCCATCAATTTCTTGCATAATAACAACTGGAGCTCATACTTGTAGCTCAAAACCTTCTCTTCTCATTGTTTCAATAAGTACTGATAAATGCAATTCTCATCTACCTGCAACTTCATAGTTTTCTCCAGAATCAAAATCTACTTTTAATCAAACATTTGTTTCAATCTCTTTTTCAAGCCTATCTCTGATTTGCCTTGAAGTAACAAATTCTCATTCTCTTCCACAAAATGGAGAATTATTTACCAAAAACTCCATTTTAAGAGTAGGTTTATCAATTGTAATTGGTGGCATTGGTTCAATACTTTCATCTTGAGCAATAGTTTCACCAACATATATATCTGGAATACCAGCAATTGTTATAATATCACCAGCATAAGCTTCTTTAGCTTCTACTTTTTCAAGTCATTCATTTGTAAGAATTTTAGTAATTTTACCTTTTCTTTTAATTCACTCATTAGATGTAATAGTAACTTCTTGACCAACTTTAATAGTACCCTCATAAATTCTACCAATACCAAGTCTTCACAGGAAATTATCATAAGCAAGATTAGCAACTTGCATTTTTAAAGGAATAGAGGTATCATTTTCTTTATGTTCTACTTTTTCCATTATAAAATCTAGAAGTGGAGAAATATCTTTTTTCTCATCTCCCTCTTCCAACCAAGCAAGACCATCTCTAGCAATTGCATAAATTGGTTCATTTAAATGCTCTAATTGATCATCACTAGCTCCTAATTGTACAAATAAATCAAATAATTGATCAACAACCCAATCAGCCCTAGCAGTTGGTTTATCCATTTTATTAATTAAAATAATTGGCTTTAATCATAATTCAAGAGATTTTTTCAAAACAAACTTAGTTTGAGGCATAGGTCCTTCATAAGCATCTACAACCAAACAAACTGAATCAACAGTTCTAAGTACTCTCTCAACTTCAGAACCAAAATCAGCATGCCCAGGAGTATCAACAATATTTATTTTATTCCCTTTATAAGTAATACCAGTATTTTTTGAATAAATTGTTATACCTCTTTCTTGTTCTTGAGCATTACTATCCATTGCTCTTTCACTAATACCAACTCTCTCATCAAAATTATCATCTTTTTTTAATAATTCATCTACTAAAGTAGTTTTTCCATGATCAACATGAGCAATAATTGCAATATTTCTATATTTTTTAACAGTCATTTTTATCTATTTTTATTAAAATTTTTAAAATACTTTTCTGGATTATATAAAAAAAAGCTTAAAAGTAAAATTTATTTATTTTTGTATAATTTTGAAAGTCAAAAAAGAGTCAAAAGGACTATCTCAAAATATCTAAATCCATTCAGATTTAGATATTTTGAGATAGTCTCTCTAGTGCTTTTTTATCTAACAAAACCTCATATTCACATTGGTCACATAGGAGCTCATAATCATTGTTTTTCAAACTTATTATTTTTTATGATTAATCATATATCAAA
>CAZPIB010000022.1:0-4578 GCA_964586815.1 uncultured Candidatus Peribacteria bacterium
ATTATGATTATATCTAAAATTTTAAATGATAATAAAGAATTATTTTGGGATATTTCTAATTTAAATAAATTAGACAATATTGCTATTGAGGAAAGATTTTTACAATATTGAAATTGGAAAAATATACTAGATTTACAAGAAATTCTATGAAAAGAAAATTTTAAACAAAATTATATAAAAATTAAATCAAAAAAAAGACTTAATTTGTCAGATAAAACTATTAATTTTTTTAATCTATATTTAGATGTATAAAGAAATATTATATAAAAAACAATTAGAACAAATAGAATTGTTAAAACTTTTTTGAAATAAATTTTATCTTGCCTGATGAACTGCAATTTCACTACAATTATGACATAGAAAAAGTATAGATTTTGATTTATTTTCTAGTGAAGAAATTAAAAATTCACAAATAATAAACAAATTAAATAAAAATTGATATAAAATAGATAGGATTTTAATTGATAATAAGTGAGAAGAATTAACTTTAATTACTTGATGAGTAAAAGTAACTTTTTTGTATTATCCTTTTGAGATCGAATTAAATCAAAAATTTGAATGAATAAAAATACCCACTTTGGAAATATTGTGAGCAATGAAATTTTATACTTTATGAAGAAGAAGTAAATGGAAAGATTATGTTGATATTTATTTTTTATTTAAAAAATGATATAAATTATCAATTATTTCAGAAATAGCTGATAATATATTTAAAGGCTGATATAATGAAAAACTTCTAAGAGAACAATTATGTTATTATAAAGACATTAACTATTCAGAAAAAGTTGATTATTTAAAATCAAAAATTGAGGATTTTGAAATTAAAAACTTTTTACAAAGTATTTCTACAAAATAATATATAAATATTATTTAATTTTTAATTCTCATTTATCTAAAATTAATTCAAAACTTTTTTTAGATGGTCTATTTATTACTATTTCAGCAATATCATCTTCAATTTTATCTGCTATATATCTTCTAATTTCTCTTGCTCAAAATTCTGGATTATAAACTTCTTTTGTAATAAAATTTAGTATTTTAGTATTATAACTTAGAGTTAGTGATTTTTCTTGCATTCTTTTTTCTAAGTTTTCAAGCTGAAGTTTTACAATTTTTTTGATAGAAATTTTATCAAGAGGAGAGAATACAGTTATTTTATCAATTCTATTTATAAATTCTGGTGAAAAGAAATTATTTAAATTTCATATAATATTTTCTTTTGATTTTTGAAAACTTTGCATCAGCTTCTCTTCTTTACTTTCTGAAATATCAAATCAAATAGCTTGAGCTTTTTTATTAAATTCTTCTGCTCATATATTAGAAGTCATTACTATAATTGTATTTTTAAAACTAACTTTTCTTCATTTATTATCAGTTAAAATTCAATCTTCAAGTACTTGTAATAATAAATTAAATACTTGAAAATCTCACTTTTCAATTTCATCAAAAAGCACAATTGAATATGGTTTTTTTCTAACTTTTTCAGTTAAAAAACCTCATTCCTCATAACCTACATAACCTGCAGCTGAACCAATTAATTTATTAACAGAAGTTTTGTCAGAGTATTCTGACATATCTATTTTTATAAGAGCATCTTTATCTGAGTAATATTCTCAAGCCAAAGTTTTAACTAGCTCAGTTTTACCAACTCAAGTTGGTCATAGAAATAAAAAACTTCAAGTTGGTCTATTTTTGTTTCAGATTCAAGCTTTGTTTCTCATAATTGATTTCACTATATTTTCTATAGCTTCATTTTGTCCAATAATTTTTGATTTTAGTTTTTTTGGTAATTCTTTTAATCTAGCAATTTCTTTTGTTGATAAATTAGCTATAGGGATTCAGCTCATCATACTTAATACTTTTTGAATTTGAGTAGCATCTATACTTAATCTATCTTTTTTTGGAATTGTAAATTTTTGTCTAATTGCAACAATATTTTCTTTTAATTGTTTTGCTTTTAGTTTTAATTTACTAGCTCTTTTATAGTCTGAACTTATAACAGCATCCTCAACTTGTTTATTTATTTTTTCTAAGTTTTCTTTTAGTTTTTGAGTTTCTATTTCATCAAAATTATAATTCATAGATTGCAGAGAACAAGCTTCATCAATTAAATCTATAGCTTTATCTGGCAAATATCTATCTGTCAAATATCTTGTACTCAGGTTGACTGCCTCACTTACTGCATCTTCAGAAATATTTAAATTATGATATTCTTCAAATACTTCCTTTAATCCTGAAATAATTTCAAGTGCTGTTTTATTATCAGGCTCAGCTATTTCTATTTTTTGAAATCTTCTCTCTAGAGCTGAATCTTTTTCAATATATTTTTTATATTCATTAAATGTAGTTGCTCAAATAATTCTAATTTTTCATCTTCACATTGCTGGTTTTAAGATATTTGAAGCATCTAAAGTTCATTCTCAACTTCAAGCTCAAATAATTGTGTGAATTTCATCAATAAATAATATTACTTCATTTTCTACTTTTGAGGCCTCATCTATTATTTCTTTTATTCTTTGTTCAAATTCTCATCTATATTTTGTTCAAGCTACCACTGCACTTAAATCTAGAGAAAGAATTTTTTTATTTTTCATTGAAAATGGGACATTAGAATCAGCAATAGCTTTTGCAAGTCATTCAACTACAGCAGTTTTACCAACTCAAGGTTCTCAAATAAGAGCTGGATTATTTTTTGTTTTTCTATTTAAAATAGCTATTAATCTATTAATTTCATTTTTTCTTCAAATAACTTTATCAAGTTTATTTTCTCTTGCTAAAAGTGTCAAATCTTCACAGAAAAAATCAAGCATTGGAGTAGAGCTCTCCATTTGTTTAGTATTTTTTATATTTTCATTTAAATCAAAAGGAGTTGAGCTAGATTCTCAAATTCATTCAAATAAATTTTGAGTAAGGCTTCCTAGAAGCTTATCTATTTCATTTTTTGTAGCTTTAGATTTATTTATTATTCAATCAATTACTCAAGCCTTGTTTAATTCAATTAAATTTGCCCCTAAATCACTAGGACTTATTCAAATATAATCTAAAAATCTATTTAACCAATCACTATTTTGTAATAAAGCTAAAAGGTAGTCTTCAATACTTGCAGTTGCTTTTTTGAAGCTTGCAGCATTTTTTACACTTGAAAGAATTATATTCTTTAGCTCATTATTCATTCCTGAATAAACTCATTTTCTTTTTTCTGGTTTATCATTAAAGACTCATTTTCAAATAATTTCAATTACAAGCTTTCTATCAATTCAATATAAATCAAAAACATCTTTTGTAGCTCACTCTACATTATTTATAGTTTCAAGAAAAATATCTTCTACCCTAAGATCTTTTAATCATATTTTTTTTACTCTATTTTCAGCATCTATCAAAGTTTTTTTGTATCATTCAGAAAAATTTTTATAGCTCATTTTCTTTTTTTATTAGTTAATATTTTTCATATATAAATTTAAAAAAAATATGACTTTTGTAAAGAATAAAATATTTTTTATGTTAAAAAATATTTTGCATTTTTATTATATTTATATAAGATGATTTTATCATAAAAGTACTTAAGTTACAATAAAAATACTTTTACAAAATGAGTTTTATTTGTTTAAATAATTGATTATGTGAGTTTTTGGAAAATTAATAACAGTTGTTGGTTGATATGTAGTTGGTTCTATGATTGCCTCAAGCCTTGATCCAAAAAAGAAAAAGAAAATCTTAGAAGCAGAAAAAAGAGGGGAAAATAAACTTACTTTTCTATTTAATGATTTTATTGAAACTCACAAAAAACTAGCTGGGTGAGTTAAAAAAGAGCTTATGAGTGATGAGAATAAAAAACTTTTTGAACAAAAGAAAGAACAATTAATGAATCTAGTAAAATCTTATAAAAAAGAATCAAAAATAGTAATAGAGCACTTAAAACAAAAAGCTCAAGAAAAAGCTAGAAAATGATTAATAAAAATTGAAGATATTTATGAACAACAAAAAGAAAAAATAGAAGAATTAAAAGAAATATCTCCAGAAAAAGCAACTGAGCTTAAAAATACTATTTTGGCTTGAGCAAAAGAAATAAAAAATAAAATTAATAAAAAAATTAAAAAATAAATTTTTTATTAATATAAAATAAATGTGCCAAAAAGCACATTTTTTATTTTAAATGGATATGTAGGAAATATACAATTTACTACGTAAATAGAAATAATTTTATTTCACTTTTCTAAATTTTCATTTTTTCTAAATTTTCATTTTTTCTAAATTTTTAACATTTTCATCTATTTTGATATTTTCTCAATTTAGATCTTTAACTTCACTTAAGAAGTTTTTTCTTTCATTTTGTAATTTTTTTACTTCAGTTTCAATTTTAGAAATTTCAAGCATTGTAGTATCTATTTTTTTATTTATTATTTTTTTTCTAGTTGCTAATTTTACAATAGCTCCTTCTAAAATAGAATTTAAATCTCCAACCTCTCAAAATATTTCTTCTGTTATTTTTTTTTCTTGATTTAATGATTTTAAATCAAAATTAGAAGATTCTTCTTTAGGTTCTATTTTTTCTAAAATAACCTCTTTTTTAATCCCAGA
>CAZPIB010000022.1:4678-14271 GCA_964586815.1 uncultured Candidatus Peribacteria bacterium
TCACCTAAATCTAAATTAATTTCTTCAGACTCACCTAAATCTAAATTAATTTCTTCAGACTCACCTAAATCTAAATTAAAATCTAAAATTTCATTATCCTCAGTATTTATTTTTTTTTCTTGAGTATTTTCTGTTTTAATATTAGTTTCTTCAAAAGAAATTATTTCTTCTGGTTGCTTTGTGTCTAAATTAATTAAATCAGCATTATCCAAATCTATGATATTATCATCATCTTCAATAATAATTAAATCATCATCTTTTTGTGCCATAAATTTTTATTTTAAATTATAAATTATATTAAAATAATATCATATGAATTAAATATTTGCAAATATTTAATTACTTATATAATATTTATACTTAAATTTAATAATTAATTTATAAAAAATATGGATTTTTCAAAAGCATGAGAAATGATGAAATTGCAACAAGAAGCAATGAAAGTAAAAAAAGAATTAGAAAATACTATTATTGAGGCTGAAGTAAATGGTCTTGTAGTTTCAGTTAATGGTGAAATGAAAATTGAAAAAACTGAGTTTGAGACTGATGCACTTATTCCTGGATTATCTGCTTCTCAAAAAGAAGCACTTGAAAATGCAATCAGTGAAGCTATTAATAAATGAGTAAAAAAATCTCAAGAAGTTGCCGCATCAAAAATGCAAGGAGTTATGTCAGCAATGGGTATGAATATGCCAGGAGGTGGTTGAATGCCTTGATTACCAGGAGCATAATTTTAAAAAAAGTAAGAAAATTAAAAATTTTTTTACTTTTTTCTTGACTTATAGTTATATATTATATATAATATATTTGTTATTTTACTCATTAATATAATATATATTATGTGAAATTCTATAATTATAGATGATAAAAATTGAGAATATACTTTTGATAAAGAATTAACAATAGAAGAAATAAATGCAATTGCAAAGGACAAAAATTGGAATGATTATTTTAAGTTAATAGAGGCACAACAAGAAGAAAGAAATAAAGTAAGTGATATTTTAACTGAAAATAATTAAATTTCAGTTTTTATTTTATTATTTAGTAATCTAAAGTTAAATTATTATTTAAAATTATAGAGTTAATCATTTTTTTTCAAAATTAAGATGATTTTATGTTATTTTTTAAAATAATAGTAAGTTTTATTAGTTGCTTATTTTTATTTATAAATATAATATATTCTATATATTATATAGTAATAAATTGTTATGCAAAAATCATATATTCCAAAAGCAAGTGAATGAGAATTTTGTAAATGAATTAATCTTTGTACTGTTAGAAAAACACCAGATTGAATATCGAAAGTTTGAATCAAAGATTTATTTTGAAATATAACAGAAGAAATATTAGGAACAGTACTAAACTGAGAGACTTATAAATGAAAAAAAATTATTAGAATTTATTCTTCATGACATATTTTTATAAGTGATGATAAACAAGAAGTTTTTTTAATAACTACTGAAAAATGATGAAAAACTCAGCATCAATTTACTTGATGATCTCCACTAGAGGATGAATATAAAGATATAATATGCAAAGAAAATTGAGTTTATAGATTTGATATAAAAAAAGCTAGAAAAAATGCAAGAATTAGAACCAAAAATAGAACTTGAGTTAAAGTATTAGAAGAATATAATAAAAGTCCCATTGTAGATTGGGCTTTAATAGAAAGTGAAGAAAATTGAGAAATTTATTATAAACTTGTATGTTTAATGCATTTTATAGTAAAAAAATATGAATGAATATTGTCTTATTTAGAAAAAGAAAATGCTATTTGATGAGATTTTTATAAAATTAGTAATTTACAAAAAACTAAAGACATTGCACCAAATGTTTATATTATTAGTAGAAAAACAATAGAGCTACTATCTAGAATAAATAAAACAGTTATTGTAACAGATTTTTCAAAAACTTTAACATCATCAACAAATCCAACAACATGGTCTATTTTTGCTAAATTATGATTTTTATGAACTAGATATACAAACAAAAGAAAAATTTTTTATGAAAAGTATCATGATTATGAGTTAAAATGAAATATTGAAAAGACAAAACAGTGGTGGGAAAAACATTTAAATTTATTTATTGAATATTGATTAACTAAAGATTTAATAGATAAAATTACTTCTACTAATTATTTTACTACAAGGAAAGGGTTAAAAGATTTTTTGAATATCTTAGATAATAAATGAATTAAATTATTTATAGTTTCATCATGAATTTCTGAATTTATTAGATCTTTTTTAAGATATAATCAAATTTCAGAAAATCAAATTGAAATTTACGGTAATGATATAATTTTTGATGAAAAATGAAAAGCAATTTGATTTGATAATAATTCAATAATTACAACTTTAAATAAAAATGAAAATAATTTTGATTTAGAGTTATATTGAAAAATAATTTTACTTGGAGATAATTTTAGTGATTTAAGTATATATAATTGAAATTGTTTAAAAATTTGATTTTGTGATTCAGATAAAATTAAATGATATGATATATATTTATGATCTGATTGAGGTTTTAAAGAAATTTTAGAGCATATTTAATTTATTTTTAAAGAAACTTTTAAATAAAGTAAAAGAGATGAATACTAGAAAAATAAAAACTGAAAATAATTAAATTTCAGTTTTTATTTTTTCTAAAAATACTTTAGGTGAGTAGTTTGATGAGCATCAAGCAGCTTGCTTGTGTCATCATCATCATAGTTTTTGAGCAAGTGCTGAAACATTGTAATTATGGCTTCTAAATGAGGCTTTTGTTGTTCAATTTGGAAGTGAATAAAGAATAATTGCAATTTCAGTATTTTCTATATTTATGAGATGTTCAATTATTCAAGAAGTATCTCTATTTGTTGTGTTTAGTTTTTCAAAATCTTTATTTGTTATAATTGTATAAATAATATTTTTTCAGTTTTCTAATTTATTTTTTAATATATCTATATTAGATAAAGCAAATCAAAGTAGCTTAGTTTTATTTATAGATTTTTTCTTAAAAAATTCAAAAATAGATTTTCTTGAATCTGCTCATAAATCAAGTAGTTTTCAAGCTATATTATGAGTTTTTGATGTTACATTTGTATTGTAAAAAACATTTGTATCTGTTAAAATTCAAGAGATTAATAAACTAGCTATTTTAGAATCTATATATTTTATTAAATTTAATTCTTTTAAAATCTCAAATAATAATTCGCAAGTAGAACTTGATTTTATATCTATTATATTTATTTCTCAAAATCACTTATTTGTAATATGGTGATCAATAACTATAAATGGACTTTTTTTTATTATTTTACTATTTTTTTCATAACTTTCTCATAATTGTCATATACTAGCTGCATCCAAACTAATTATTAAGTCTGGATTAAAGTTTTCTAAATCTCAATTTATGGTAATTAAGTTATTTGCTCACATAAATTCAAATTCTTCAGGAGCTTGCTCATCATTTAAAAGTATTACCTTTTTTCATATTTTTTCTAAAATATAATAAAGAGCAGCTGCACTTCAAAAAGTATCTGGATCCATTCTAATATGAGAAAAAAGAGCTATATTTTGAGATGTATTTATTAATTTTTTTAACCTTTTTATTTCTTGCAACATAATAATTTTATTTAATAGATTTAATTAATTTATTTTAAATAAAAACTTTTAAATTGCAAAAATTTTTTTTAAAACAGAAAAAAAGACTTAAGATATTGGGTAATAGAGCTTAAGACTTATTATGTATCTAGTAATCACTTTCCTAGAATTAAAAGTATTTTTTTAGAATCTAGGGGATTATATAGATGTGTTTTGAAATCTAATCCTTTGATTTCAGTTGAGATTTATAAAACAAATGTTTATAAATTTCTAATATTTAAACCATGCTTGGGTTCTTTTTTAAAAAGTATTCACCATCTTTCTTTGTTTTTATTTTTTTGAAGTTTAGAACTTCTTTTGTTGAATTATTTTTCAAATTCTTTATGTTTTGGAGAATATATTATACTTATTGTTTAATCAATTTAATTAGTTAAATTAACTAAACAATAAGTATAATATATATTCTACCATTTTTGTTTTTATTTTTAGATATAAATAAATTATATCCTAATTTTTATTAGGAAATCATGCAGGATTTAACAGGTTCCATTCTCGCAACAGTATAAATATTATTTGTAAGTTAAAATTTAACTTACACAACTATTATAACAGTTATTAAAAATATCTGCAAATATTTTACATACTTTTATTTGATTTTTTAATAAAAAGTTATAAAGTTGTTTTAATAAAGCCATTTTTATTAATTTTTTAAAGTTAATTTTTTGAAAAATATTAGCACTTGCTTATTTTGATTTTTAATTTATTAATTAATATTAAATTAGCTGTTGTTTCAAAAAATTATACATAGATATATTTAAATATAAAAATGTTAAAACTTTGTAATTAATTAAAATTAATTACTGATATTAAAATATAAAAAGAAATAAATGTTAGAATACTCAAAAGAATTTCTAGAAAAAAATATTGATTTTTTCACAAAAAAAGATGTAAAAAATCTATGAGAATTAATTAATCATCATTCAGATTTATATTACAATAAAGAAAAACCTATTATTTCTGATTTTGAATATGATATTTTATTTAAGAAATTAGAAATTCTTGAAAAAAAATTTAATTTAAAACATAAACAAAGCTTAAAAGTTTGATCGAAGCTTACTGAATCTAGTTTTGAAAAAATTAAACATAGTAGACCAATGATAAGTCTTGATAATACTTATAATGAGGAAGACTTAAAAAAATTTGAACAGAGAGTTAAAAAAAATATAGTAGCAGCTTCCTCTAATTCAGATTTGGAAGAGGGAATTTTAGAAAATATAGAATATGCTTTAGAATTTAAGTTTGATTGATTATGAGTAGAATTAATTTATAAACATTGAAAATTAATTCAAGCAATTACAAGATGAAATTGAATAGAGTGAGAAGATGTTACTGAAAACATTATGCAAATAGAAAATATTCCCAAAAATATTGATTATAAAAATGATCTGGAAGTTAGAGGAGAAGTGGTTATGCCAATTTCTAGCTTTGAAATGCTGAATAAAAAAGCTAAAATAAATTGAGGTAAAATTTTTTCAAATCCTAGAAATGCAGCTAGTTGAAGCCTTAGAATGAAAGATAATAGAATTACAAAAGAGAGAAAATTACAATTTTTTGCATATGATTTATCTAATTTTGAAGAGTTTAGAAAGAAAGAAAGAAAAGAAAGTTATTTTGATATTATAAAAGATTTAAAAAATCTTAATTTCAGTATTTCAAGTTATTTTGAGATTTCAAAAAATATTTGAGAAGTTATTAAAAAAATACAAAATTTTTGAGATATAAAACAAAAAATTGATTTTGAAATTGATGGACTTGTGATAAAAGTAAATAATATTAAATTTTGGCAAAAAATTGGATTTACAGAACATCATCCTAAATATGCAATTTCTTATAAATTTCCAGGGTTGATTTTTACAACAAAAATTTTAAATATAGAACATCAAATATGAAAAACTTGAACAATCACACCTGTAGCTAACCTAGAAGCTGTAAATATGTGATGAGCAATTATTAAAAGAGCAACTTTGCATAATTATGAAGAAGTTGAGAAATTATGAATTAAGATTTGAGATATAGTTTTTATAAAAAGAGCTTGAGAAGTTATACCTAAAATTATTAGTGTATCAGTAGCTAGTAATTTTGAGAAAATCACTCCACCACAAAAATGCCCAAGTTGTAATTCAGAGATAAAAAAAGATGAAAATAAAGTAAGGTATTTTTGTGATAATAAAAAATGTTCTGCTCAAGTTACTCAAAAACTTATTTATGCAATAGGGAAGCAGTGATTTAATATTGATGGGTTTTGAGAAAAACAAATCAGAAAGTTCTTTAAACTTTGATTTATAAAAAATTTATCTAATATTTTTGAATTAAAAAATTTCAAGCAACAAATTTTAGAGTTAGATTGATTTCAAAAAAAATCTGTTAATAAAATTTTAGAAAATATTGAAAAATCAAAAAAAGTAGATATTTCTATTTTTTTAAATTCTTTAAGTATTTCTTGAATTGGTAAAAAAACCTCAAAAACTATCTCACAATTATTTTTATCAAAACAAGATTTAATCAACTTTAAATATTGACTTGAAGAAATTGAAAATTTAGCAGATATTTGACCAGAAATATCACAAAATTTAATAACTTTTTTTAATGATTTAGAAAATAAGCAGATACTTAAAAAACTATCTAATATTTTAGAAATAAAATTTTTTGAAATGAAAAATTTTAATAAAAATAATTTTTTTACTTGAAAAAAAGTTTGTATAACTTGAAGTTTTGAAAAAGATTGAAAAAAAATCTCAAGAGATCAATTAATAAAAATTTTAGAAGAAAATTGATGATTTTTTATAAATTCAATTTCTAAAAATACAGATTTTTTAGTTGCTTGAGAAAAAGCAGGAAGCAAGTTAGAAAAAGCTAAAAAATTAAGTATAGAAATTCTAAATTTAGAAAATTTCTTAAATTTATCAAAATAAAAGTTGATTTTTAGGTAAATAATAATAAAGTATTTTTACTTAAAATAATGGACTCTTAGCTCAGTTGGTAGAGCAGATCCCTCTTAAGGATAAGGTCCCGGGTTCAAACCCCGGAGGGTCCACCATTAATAATATAAATAATTTTAAATAAAATAGTTTTGACATTTAAATTTAAAAATATAAAATGCAAATGAGTTGCATTTTATATTTTTTTAATTTTAAAAAATTATGTATAGTAAAATAAATATAGGAAAAATAAAATTTTCTTTTATACTACTAATTGTAGTCTTCTCATTATTATCTTGTAGTAATATCGAAAATAATCAAGAGCTTGTAGTTAAAAATGAGGTAAATAATAATAAAATACAAATTACTACATCTATAATTCCATTAGCTTCAATTAGTAATTATATTTGATGAGAATTTGTTAATGCTAAAGCTCTAGTTCCTTCTGGAGTTAGTCCACGTATGTTTGACTTAAAACCAAGTCAAATGGTTAATATAAAAAACTCAGATTTAATTGTTTTTTTATGAATTAAACATGTAGATTGATTTTTAAATAAAGCTATAGAATGAAAAAATAATGTATTAGCTGTTAGTGAAGGTATAGAATTTCTAAGATCAACTTCTGATAAACATCATCATGAACATAAAAATCATCATGATTATATTAAAGAAAAAAATCATAAAGAAATATATTCGATTGATCCTCATATTTGGAGTAGTGCAACAAATGCTTATTTTATTGCAAATAGTATTTTAAATCAATTAGTTAAAATATCTCCTGAAAATCAGGATTATTTTGAAAAAAATCTTAAATCATTTAAAAATGAATTAAGTTTGGCAAAAAAATCTTTTAAAGATCAAATTAAATGAAAAAAACAAACTAATTTCATAGTATTTCATGATGCTTATAATTATTTATTTGAAGAATTAAATATAAATCAAAATAATAAACATATATTTAGAAAAAATATGTTAAGTGATCCAAATTCATCTGAAATGAAAAAATTAATTAATAAGATTTGAAAGTTAGATATAAGAGTTGCTTTTAAAGAACCTCAACTTGATGCAAGTAGCTTAAAAAAGCTGTCCCTTGATCATAATTTAGAAATTTTTATGCTAAATCCTCTTGGTACAGATGAGTCAGCAAAATGATTTATATATAATTATAAAAATAACTTAGAAAGCTTACTTAAAATATATGAGTAAAGAGAAAGTAAATTGAGTTGAAAATTCAAAAGAAAATAAATCAGTAGAAATATTAAAGTTAGAAAATATTAGCCTGTCTTATGATTCTTGAAAAACTTATATTTTAAAAAATATAAGTTTTTCAGTATTTTCTTGAGAAGTATTAAGTATTATTTGATTAAATTGAAGTTGAAAATCAAGTCTTTTAAAAATAATCTCTTGAATACAAAAGCAAGATTCTGGAAAAATTATTAAAAACTACAAACATCTTTCTTATGTTCCACAAAAAATAAATTTGGAAAATTCTTTTCCTATAACAGTTAAGGAATTTATACAAATATATAATGAAAAAATAAAGTTAAAAGATATAGAGTCTTTTTTAGAAAAATTTAACTCTAAGAAATTAATTAATAAAAAAATTGAAAAATTAAGTTGATGAGAATTACAAAAAATCCTTATTATTTCAGCACTTTTAGTATACCCAGATTTAATTTTACTTGATGAACCAACAGCTTGAATTGATATAGTTTGAGAGGAAACTTTTTATAAAATCATAAAAGAGATTAAAGAGTATTTTCCAAATCTTTCTATAATTTTAGTTTCTCATAATATAAATCTTGTTTATAAAAATTCAGATAAAGTAATTTGTCTTCATAATCAAAATTTTTGTTGTCATGGAACACCTTTAGAAGTTTGAAATAATCCAATTATAAAAAATATTTTTGGAAAGTATATGCTTCCTTATAAGCATAATTTACATAATCATAAAGATAATGGGTCTTGTAATCATTAATTAATAAATTAAATTATGGTAGAAATTTTACAATATTCTTTTTTTCAAAAAGCAATTATATGATGAATATTAATATCTTTAATTGCTGCTATTTTGGGTATTTTTATAGTTATGAGAAAAGAGGCAAATGTTACTCATTCTATGTCAAATTTTTTATTTTTATGAGTTGCTGTTTCTTTATTTTTTGCTTGAGATTATTATTTATTTGCATTTATTTTTTGAATTATAGCAAGTTTACTTATATTTTTCATAGAAAAAACTAATTTTATAACAAAAGAATCTACAAAAGAAATAGTAGCTCAAACTTGAATAGCTTGATGAATTTTTGTTATTTGATTTTTGTGAAATTTAACCTTGGATATAAATAGTTTTTTATTTTGATCTATTCTTTTTATAAATGAAACTGATTTAATAATTTTGTCTATTTTACTTTTTGTTCTTTATATATTTTTCTTTATTTTTTGAAAAAGATTTTTAAGTATCATAATTAATGAAGATTTAGCTAAATCAAAATGAATAAAAATAAATTTATATAATTTACTTTTTCTAATATTTTTATCTATTTTTATTGCAATAAGTATTAAGGTATTTTGATTATTATTAATAGGGGCTTTTTTAATTATTCCTGCAAATATAGCTAAAATCATTTCACCAAATTTAAGATTATCTTTTATATATGCAAGTATTATATCTACTAGTAGTGTTATTATGGGTCTATTTGCTTCTTATTTTTTAAATACTTCCTCTTGAGCAACAATAGTATTAATTTTAATAATATTTTTTATAATTAGTCTTTTTTGAAAAAGAAACCAGTAGAAATATTTTTTTAGATAAATTATTAACTATTTTATTAAAATTTTTTTAAAATAAATACTATTTGAAAATTTAAATATTATTTTTATAATAAAAATATGCTCTATAAGAAGTGCTCTTGGGGGTATAAAATAGTAAAATTAGAATTTTGATAAACTAAATTTTAAATTAATGAAAAAATTTATAGAAAGTTATCTGAAAATAAATAATTATGATATTAAATATTTTACTAACTGAAGAAATAAT
>CAZPIB010000023.1:0-6678 GCA_964586815.1 uncultured Candidatus Peribacteria bacterium
ATACCCTCTATATATATATATATATATTTTTTATACTAGAGCCTAAAAACTTTTGTGCTTTTATGATATCTAATCAAGTAGAGTTATCAATTGAAGAAATATTAAGAGCTGTATCCCCTGTTACTTTTTTAATTTGCATTAAAGTAGAATCTTTACGTTCTGGAATTATAAATAATATAAATTTAGATTCTACATTTTCAATAGAAATAGATAAATGAGTATCTCTTTTTATTTTAACTAAATATTTTATATACCAATTAGTATTTTTATCTTTAAAATATGGAGGCATAAAACTAATATTCTGAACTCAAAGCTTTAATGCTAAAGATACAATTCTATCTACAACTTTTTCATTAATTCATTTTGAAGGAGCCTTTATAGATAAAATCGGTATATTAAAACTGTTAGATAAAGATAAAACATAGTCTTCATCCCAAAAATCAAAATGATCTTTAAGTAAAACTAGTTCAATTCAATCATAATTTGATTCTTTTGCAAATTCAAAAATCTTATGTAAACCATATCAATAAAAACTTTTAGTAGATAATAATAGCATCTTTATTTATTTTAATTTTAAATATATTTTTATATTAACATAAATAGTATTTTTATACAATTTTATTTTGTTTTTTATATGGTGTCAATGGGTGGATTTGAACCACCGACCACAGGGATATGAATCCTGGGCTCTACCCCTGAGCTACACTGACAAGCTATATTTTTATAAAAAAATACAAAGAACAGAGATAAATCTATGAAACTTTGCAATTTAATACTTTAATGGTTGCGGAGATTGGAATTGAACCAATGATCTACGGGTTATGAGCCCGTCGAGATACCACTTCTCCACCCCGCGAAATTTTTATATGGTACGGCTACGGAGAATCGAACTCCGGTTACCTGGATGAAAACCAGAGGTCCTAACCACTAGACGATAGCCGCAAATATATTTTTTTATTTCCAAGAAAGCTAATGCATTATATTTATATATTTTTTAAGTCAAATTTTTTTGGCTCTTTTGTAACTTTCAAATTTAAACAACCCTTAATACTTCTTCAAGAGTTGTAAATCATTTTATAGCTTTTAATATTCAATCTTCCTTCATAGAAATAAAATCTGCCCTTCTTGCTGATTTTATTATTTCTCAAGAAGATGCCCCTTCTCTTATTAACTCTTTTAAATTTTCATTAATTGTAATTATTTCAAATAATCAAATTCTTCCTGAATATCAGCTATTATTACACTTATCACATCATTTAGCATTATATATTTTTGTATTATCAGGAGAGACTCATTTTATTCAAACATCATTTAGCATATTTTTTATTATTAAAGTATCAGCAATAGTTTTTTCTTTTTCTTGTTTACAATTTTCACAAATTTTTCTCACTAATCTTTGAGCAATAATAGTATCAAGTGCTGAAGCTATTATATATGGCTTTAATCACATATTTATAATTCTATCTAATGTCCCAGATGCACTTTTTGTATGCAAAGTTGATAAAACTAAATGTCATGTAAGACTAGCTTGAATAGCTGTATCAAGAGTAGTTTTTCATCTAATTTCTCATACCATTATAATATCTGGATCTTGCCTAAGAAGTGAATTTAAACCTGTTTCAAAAGTAAATCATGAATTTTCATCTATTTCAGACTGAATAACTCAATCTAGTTCATACTCAATAGGATCCTCTAATGTAATTATTTTTTTATTCGGAGTATTTAACTGGTTTAAAATAGTATAAAGAGTTGTGGTTTTTCATGATCCAGTTGGTCCTGTAACAAGAATCATTCAACTATTTTTAGAGATAGCTTTTTTAATCATTCTTTTTGATGTCCAATAAAAACCTAAATCTTCGAAATTCACAATTGCTTTTGAGCTATCTAAAAGTCTACAGACAATATTTTCTCAATATTTTGTTGGAAGAGTAGAAACCCTTACATCAAGTTTTTTTTCTCAAGACCTTCACTTTAATTTTATTTTTAAATCATATTTTCAATCTTGAGGAATATTTATTATATTTAATTTTAAACTTGCTGAATATTTCAGTCTCTCTAATATAGATTTATACTCACTTTTATTTAAAATAAAAATATGTACTAAAATTCAATCTATCCTAAACCTAATAATTATATCTTTTTCATATACTTCAAAATGAATATCAGAAGCACCTAAGTACAAAGCTCAAATTGTTAAATCATAAAGAGCTTTATCTGTTTGTCTATCAGTTAAAGCTTTTTTTACTTGTTTTTCAATTTTAATAAACTTATTAGAAAATATATCAGATTTAACTTCAGATTCAAGTATTTTTTCTTTAAGTTTTTTATTAATTATATTTTGTGATTTTGTTTTTATAGGCATAATATTTTGTATTTTTTTATAGCTACTATATAATATATTTATTATATCATAAATTAATATATAGTGCAAAAAATAACAAAAAAAGCTTCTATTTTAATTTGGTCAATTTTTTTAAGTTTAATAATATCTATTAGTTTTTTAAGTATTTCTACAAAAATTACTAAAAATTTACAAAACTCTACTAATTTAAATAAAAATTTAAAAGAAAATAATAAAATACAAAATATTTTAAAATCATCTCAAAATAATACTGAATCTATATGAAATACAAATATATATATTGAGAATTCAAAACTTCAAAAAACTTTGAAAAATACTGAAATATATACTATTCTCTTTCCTAATCAATCAGAAATAAGTTTAGAATTAAAAAACAATTGAATTATTTTTTATAATACTTGATGAACTAATACATGAATTTTAAGTTGATCAAATACAGTAATTGAAACTATTATCAATTCTGGAAATAGTCTAACTTTAGAAAACTTTTCTTGATATTCTAAATTTGAATTAATTTCTAATAATAAATTTGTAATACCGATAAAAAACTATAAAATTATAAAAGAAATTTGAAATAAAGAAGTTATAAAATCTTTTTGACAAATAAAATAATAAAAAAATGAGAAATAAAATTATATCTTTTGTATTAATCATGGTAATGATATTATCAAATATTACAGTTTTAGCTTGAGAATCAGAAAAAAGTATTTTAAAATGTATAGATAAGCAGTGATTTGAATTATATAAATGCCAAAAAAGAGAAATTTGTCAAACAGCAGAATACTGACAATCAAAAGAAAAAATTACAAAATTAGAAAAACAATATAAAAAAGATACAACTTTTGAAGAAGCTAAAAAAATATACTCATATAATCAAAATAGAATTTATAATTGTGCTATATTAAATTCTCAAGAGAAAGCATTTAATGATTTAATTATAAGGTTAGTTAATTTAACTGACAAAACAGGAATACTAAAATCAAGAATAGTTCCTAGGATAAATTCAAAAAAAGAAAAAATCAAAAAAATTAAAGAAAAACATCAGTGTAAAGATGTAAAAGAAAAATCAAAAATCAAAAAAATTGTTTTAGATCAAACAACACTAGAATTATGCTACTATAAATTCTTTTTAGAATATTTAAAAAAGCAAAACTTAAATAATTTAGCAAAAAATTTTCCTAAAGAAAAAAGTGAAATATCTGCACTAGAATTATCTTTAAGAATTACTGCAAATAATAATAAAATTGATGAGGAAATTAGTAGATCTATTTCATTATATTCTACAGTTTTTGAAACTTATATTCAGTATGATAGTTTTTTTAAAATTCACATTATTCTAAAGATTTTAAAAGAAAATTATAGAATACTAAGAAATAAATTATATAAAACACTTCATCCAATTAATCAAGTTATTTACAAAATTATTAATGCACAAAGTAGATAAAATATTTAATTATCTCAAAATGATATCTATAATTTTTAACATCAAATTCTTCTTTCCCATCCAATTATCTTCTGATATATCAAAAATCAAATCTAGTTTTTTTCAATCTCTAATTCATCTTTTGATTTCTTCATAAAAATCTCACATATAAAAAGCAAACATTTTAAATCAATGATTTGTTGTAAATTTTAAATGATCTCTTGATTTATTTCAAAGAATGCTTATTTTTGAACCTTGTAAATTTTCCAGCATAAAAACTGGTTTTAAATTTCAGATTCAAAAAGGTTTAAATTTATTTATTTTTTTAAAAAAGTTAAATCATAATTCATCTAATTTAACTATTTTTGTAATTTCTATAGATTTTATTTCTTTTGAAAAATCTTGTTTATTTACATCAGACAAAATACTTGACTTAAACTTAGAAAATTTACTTTTTTCAATACTAAAGCCTGCAGCTTGTTTATGACCTCAAAAAGATATAAATATCTTTTTTCTTTTTTCTAAAATATCTATTATAGAAAAGTATTCCGGAGACCTACAAGAAGCTATATATTTTCAATTTTCTTCTTTTAAAGCTATACAAGGCTTGAAGTATTTTTCAGTAATCCTACCTGCAACTATACCCATAATACCAAGTGGTACATCTTTTGAAATATAAAATAATATATTATCTTTATTATTTATCTTATTCTCTGCTTCTTCATAAAATTGTTTTGTAAGAAATTTTCTTTTTTGATTTAAATCTTCTATTTGTCTAAGAGTTTGTTCTACTGAATCAGTTTGATTTAATATTAAATTTACAGCTTTATATGGACTATCCATTCTTCCTGCTGCATTTAATCTTGGTCAAATTATAAAACCAAAAATATCAGCATCTAAATCTGTATTTAAATGATCTTTTAAAAGTGCTCTTATTCCTCTAGATCTAGAATTTTTAACTTGAGCAAGTCCAAGTTCTACAATTACTCTATTTTCTCAAGTCAAGACCATACAATCTGCAACTGTTCCAATTGCACAAATATCAATACTTTCAGTTAAATATTGTTTATACTCTTCAAATTCAAGATACTCTTTAGCTAAAGCTTGCATAAGCTTAAAAGCAACTCAGGCTCATGCTAAATTTTTATATGGATAATTGCAGTCTGATCTTTTTGGATTTATAATTGCAATAGCTTCTTTTGAAATTATATCAGGAACAAAGTGATGATCTGTAATAATAATATCTACTCATATAGATTTTGCATATTTAATTATTTCTAAATCTCTAGTACCACAATCAACAGTTATAATAAGACTTACTCAAAGCTCTTTTGCCTCATCAATAAAATAATTTTTAAGTCAATAACCATCAAGTACCCTATCTGGCAGTCTATAACTTACTTTTAATCAAATTTTTGTAAAAAAATGCACCAAAATACTTGTACTAGTTACTCAATCAACATCATAATCTCAAAAAATAAAAACTTTTTGTTTTTTTGAGTGAGCTATTTTTATTCTATCAACTGCTTTTTGCATATCCAAAAAAAGATATGGATCATGTAGAGAATCCAAGTTACTAGCTAGAAATTCTTTTGAGCTAAATCTAGATCTTAAAATATCTTCTATATTTTTATTTTTTGTAGATATATCATATTTTATGATATTTCATTTAATTGATTTTTGTTTTTTCATTTAAAGTTTTTATAAAAAATATTATTTTAATTCACTTAAAATCTCACTTGTCTTTTTACTATAACTAATTCATACAAAAGGAATTTCATAAACCTGAGAAAGTATGATGGAATGTAGTCTTTGAGCAAAAATGATATCAACTTTTTTTTCTCAATACATATTATAGGTATTAAGCATATTTTTTGTAATTTCTACATTTACAGTTTTACTTTGTATGTGTTTCATCCAGGCAAAATCATTTGATAGAATATCAGTTTTATGAAAAGAGTGTGGAAGAAGAATAACTTTTGCTCATTTTTTTTGTATTATTTCAATAATTTCTTTCATTAGTAAAATTTCCATTTCTGGATTTAAATTTTTTGTTAAATATCAACTTCTAAAAGCAATTCAAACTTTTTTTCCTTCAAATACTATATCTTCTAAGTCATTTTTTGTAAATTTTTTTAATATTTTTTTTATACTTACTTTTTTATTTAAAATTTCTTCAATTTTTTCTCAATTATCTAAAAATACTGGATCATATTTTTTTAAAATATTTTTAATACCTAA
This sequence comes from uncultured Candidatus Peribacteria bacterium, assembly GCA_964586815.1. GTDB lineage: Bacteria > Patescibacteriota > Gracilibacteria > BD1-5 > UBA6164 > CAWUJK01. The sequence goes on from CAZPIB010000023.1 coordinate 6,027, forward strand.
ATCTTCTAAAACTTTTTTTGAATAATTATCTCTAACCTCAATTATATTTCTTTTTCCTGAAAATATTTTTTTAATTTTTAAAAATGACTCCTGCTTTTTTATACTTAATCAAATTCTAAAAAAATATATTTTTTTTAGAAAGAATTTAAAAAAATGTATTCTAAAAATCCATAAATCAAGTGGATTTTTTTTACTTCCTTCTTCATTATCAAAGAATAATCCTCATCATCAAATAACAATTAAATCAGATAAAATAGTATATTTTAAAAATACAAAAAAATTAAAAATATTTTTATAAATATTTTTAGGATTTTTAAATCATAGTGGAAAATATTGCTTATACTCAATATCTTCTGCCTCATAAAATATATCTTCTAAGTCATAAGAAAAAACTATAAATGTGGGATTTTTAGATTTATATTTTTCTCTAAAAAATTTTATCTCATTTTTCAGGATTAACTCATCTCATAAATTATGAGAGCCAATTGATGCAAATATTGAAATTATCACTTTATTTCTATTTTAAATGTAATTCAAAGTCATTTAAGAATCTTTGATAAAATAATAATACTTAATAAAAAAATATAAAGCTTCTTAATATATTTTTTATTATAATAAAAGCACTATATTTATCAAATTCTTTTTAAGAGAA
>CAZPIB010000023.1:6778-13824 GCA_964586815.1 uncultured Candidatus Peribacteria bacterium
ATATATTTTTTATTATAATAAAAGCACTATATTTATCAAATTCTTTTTAAGAGAATGTAACTTTTCAAAGTTAAAATGTCACCTTTTTACAAAGTAGAAATATTATTTATGTATTAAAATAATTAAGTATAAAACTTAATTATTACTTTTTCTAAAACTCAAAGCCTCTAAAATATGTTCTTTTTCTATATTTTCTTTTCACTTTAAATCTGCAATAGTTCTTGAAAGTTTTAGTATTCTAAAATATGCTCTTGCTGAAAGTCATAAGTTTCTAACTGCTTGTTTTAAAATTAAATTAGTTTCTGAATCTAGAATACAAAACTTATTTATTTCTTTGCTTCACATTTCTGAATTACTAGTAATCTTAAATAAAGAAAATCTATTTAATTGAATAATTTTTGCTTTTTCTACTCTTTTTTTAATTTCTTTTGAGCTTTCTGAATCATAACTTTCTCAAACTTTTAGTGTTTCTGTTTTTACTTTTGGAACTTCTATAAAAATATCAACCCTATCAAGAAGTGGTCAAGATAATCTTGATCTATAATTTTCTACTTGTCTTGAACTACATATACATTCTTTTTCTGGATCTGTAAAATATCAGCAAGGACAAGGGTTCATAGCTCAAACTAAAGAAAATTTTGCTGGATAATTATATGTAGCATTTACTCTATTTATTGTAATTTCTCAATCTTCTAATGGTTGTCTTAAAACTTCCAAAACTGATTTTTCAAATTCTAAAATTTCATCTAAAAATAAGACTCATTTATGAGCAAGGCTTATTTCTCATGGTTTTGCATTTCTTCAACCTCAAACAATTGAAACACTTGAGGCTGTATGATGAATTGTTCTAAAGGGTCTTTTTCTGATTATTGGATTTTTACTTGATAAAAGTCATGAGATCGAATAAATTTTTGAAACCTCAATAGCTTCATCAATTGTTAAATCTGGCAAAATTCAAGAAAAAGATTTAGCAAGCATTGTTTTTCAAGAGCCAGGAGGACCATCCATAATAATATTATGTCATCCTGATGCTGCTATTTCCAATGCTCTTTTTGCTTGCTGTTGACCTAAAATATATTTAAAATCATACTTATCATCTAATTTATCTCACATAAGATTACTAAATTTCTTAAAATCTAACTTTTCCTCTGGAATAATTTCCTTTTCTCAATTTAGCATTTTTATAAGTTCTTCTAAGTTTTCAATTGAAATAACATCAATTCAAGGAATAATAGAAGCTTCCAAAGAATTTTCTTTTGGAATAAAAATTCTTTTAAATCATTTTTCTTTTGCTCAAATTGTTGATGGAAGTATAGAATTTACTTTTCTGACTCTAGAATCAAGAGATAGCTCTCATAAAAAAATAGAATTTTTTACAAACTTCTCATTTATAAATCCTCCATTTAATAATATTCAAATTGCTATTGGTAAATCAAAACTTGGTCAACTTTTTCTAGTATCAGCTGGAGCCAAATTCACTGTAATTCTTTTCATTGGAAGCTTATTGCCAGCTGACTTAAGTGCTGATTTTAATCTTTCTTTACTTTCTTGAATTCCTTGATCAGCTAAACCAACTATTGAAAAAGCTGGAAGACCATTATTTATATCAACCTCTATTTCTATTAAATCTGAATTTAATCAATTCACTGTTATACTATTTATTTTTGCTATCATGTCTTATCTATTATTATGTAAAAATAACTATATACTCTTTTTTTTATCTAGAGTAATAAGTTTAATATAAATATATACTTTATATATCCTTATTATATACTTTTTATTTTTATGTCAAATTTTTTTATTTTTTACATAAAAAAAGATGTATCAAAGATACACCTATATATATTATAATGATTTATAAGTTTTTTCTAAACTATTGTATATTTCTTCAAATCATACAATTTCTTCTATGATTCTTTGCATAATAACATTATCTTCTTCTCAATTCCACATTTTTATGTATGTTCACTCTTTATATCAATTATTTTGTCTAAACTTGTTTAAAACATTTTTTCAAATGTATAATTTATATAAATCATCAAAACTTATACTTGCAGAATCAAGACATATAAAGAAAGACTCCATTAAATTTTCTAAATAATTTTTATTATTAGATTTCATTAAAACAAGAGACATTAAATATTCATATGGTTCAATAATATTATCTAATTCAATATTATATTTTTTTGCCCAAGAAGTTGGAAGTTTTGTATCTGATTTTGAATTTAGGTATTTTTCAATTAATTCTATTAATTCATTATTATCATAATGTCTAAGTAATTCACTCATTAAAAAATGCCAAATATCAATTAATTCAACTTTGAAATTTTCATAATCAATACCTCCTTCAATATTTTTCCAATGTTTCCAAGATAAGCTATCAATAGCTTCTGCCATTTCCATATAAATACATCTTTTCCAATTAATTATTTTTCATTTATTTGAAATTCATTTTCTCCAATCTTTTCAACTAGTATAAGAATTAAAAGTATCTTGTAATTCAAGCATTTCTAATATTTTTTCTTTCATATATTTTATTTATTAACTAAATTTTTAATATTCTATTCAAATAAATTGGAAAATCTAGTTTTTTTTATTATAATATATTTATATATAAAATATAAAAAAATAAAATATGTTAAATATAGAAATTTGAAAGAAAAATAAAATTCTAAGAAAAGTAAGTATAAAAATAAAAAAAGATGACATAAAAAAATATGTTAAAATTGGGAAAGAAATGATAAAATATATAAAAAATCCAGAAAATTGATGAATTTGACTTGCAGCTCCTCAGGTTGGTTATAATATCAGACTTATAGTTGTAAGTCTTCTAAAAGATAGAGATGATGAAAATTTTTCAACTATTATGATGATAAATCCAGAAATAATAGAACACTCTACTAGTATGGAAAAAGAAACAGAGGGATGCTTATCTCTTCCTTGAGAAAAAGGAAAAGTATCTAGATATATAGAAATAAAACTAAAATATACTGATGAAAAAGCAAAAGAAAAAATCTTATATTTAAATCATCTATCATCTAGAATAGTCCAGCATGAAATTGATCATTTGGATTGAATTTTATTTATAGATAGATTATATAAATAACAAATATTTCTAAAATAAAATATTTTTATTTTATTAGATCTTCTGATAAGCTATTAAATAATTCTGAAATTCCATTTTTTTTAAGACTTGATACAGTAAAAATTTTTTGTCCAAAAAGTTCTTTTTCTATATGATTTTTTGATTTTTGTAATTCTGATTTAGATATTTTATCAATTTTTGATAAAATAATATTTACTTGAAGACCTAATTTTTGAACATATAAAAACATATCCTTGTCTTTTTGTTGAATTCAAATCCTTGAATCTATAAGTATACATACTCCTTTTATATAATCTCTTCTAACATCTAAATACCAAGAAATAAGAGCATCTAATTTTTCTAAAAAATCTTTACCTAATTTTGCAAATCAATACCCTGGTAAATCAGTAAAATAGTATTTATTATTCATTAAAAATAAATTAGCAGTTCTTGTTTTTCAAGGCTTACTTGAAGTTTTTACAAGATGTTTTTTATTAAAAATAGCATTCATTATACTACTTTTACCTACATTTGATCTACCAATAAATACAATTTCTTTATGTTCATCCATAATTATTCTATCATCATCAATAAAAACTGATTTTATAAATTTTATATCTTTTATTTTCATTTTATTTGATTAATAGCTTAAAATATGATATTATTATAATGAAAAAAGTAAAAAGTAAATTTTAAATAAAACTTAGTATAAATATATGAATAATATAACAGAAAAAATAAGAAATAATGCAATAATTGCTTATTTATTTATATTAATAAATATTACATTTCTTTTTAGTAAAAATTCTAACTTAAATAATACTTTTGTCATAAATCATACAAAAACTGCACTTTTAATTCATATGGGTTTTTTAATTAATACAATTATTTTTGCATATTTTTGATTATGATTTACTACTCAAATACTTTGATATAATATTTCAGATATCATAGCTATTTCAATATATTTAATATTATTTTTTATAATGATCTATTGAGTTTATAAAGCTTATAAATATAAAAATTTTAAAATCTCAGAAACTCTATATTTTAAAAAAAATCAAAATTTACTTAATATAACAAATGATTGAAGTTTTTCTGAAAAAGATAAGCTGACAATTATTTTATCACTTATTCCATTTTTTTGATTTATAATTTTTCCAAAATATAAGACAAATAGATTAGTAGAAAATAATACAAAATTGAATTTAATATCTACTTTAATAATTACTTCTTTATATATTTTTTGAAATCCAAATCTAGCACATTTCTTATTACTTATTTATATAATATTTATAGTATTTATTTGAATAAATATTTTTATACAAAATAAAATTATAAACTTTAACTTAGAAAAAATCCCAAACTCAGATGAGCAAATAATTTTATTAAAAGCTTTTTTTATATACTTATGAAAATATTTTAGTAATTCAAAGTATTTTGAAAAATTTTCTTCAATACTAGAGAAAAATAAAATAAAAAATAAAACCAATAATATCAAACAAGAAAAAGAATTACAAGAAAAACCAGACTTCAAGCTAAATAATTATTTAATTTATATTCCTATACTAAATCTAATTTCTCTTTTTAATAAAAATGTAAAACAACAGAAGCATATTATTAATTGAATAATTATTACATGAATTTTTATAGTAATACTACTTCTAGATTATTTCTTTTGAAATAAATATATATACATATTATTCTTAATATTCCCTATTTTTTTTGGTTTAGGTTATCTAAAAGCTTGAATTATGAATTATGAAATACCATTTTTATATAATATATTTTTACTTTTACAAAGTATAAAAAATAAAATTAAATCAATATTTCTAAAAATAAAAACTATTAAAAATACTAAAAAAAGCATAAGTTTAAAAGTCTGAAAAAAATAAAAAAATCAGTATAAGAAGCTGTCCCAAAATATCTAAATCTATTTAGACTTAATCTATATACATTCTTCTTTTAAATCTAATTCTTGACATTCTATGATAATTTCTTCAACTTTTTCTCTTTTTCTAATTTTCTAAAAAGTTTATAAATTCCATAAAACTAAAATTTTCAATATATTCAGGAATTTTTAATAAATTTTCTTTTGAATTATAAATTATAATATTTCTTCATTCACTTTTTAAAAAAGGCTTTATTTCTCTTTCTAAGTTATTTATATTTAATTCATAACATACTTGAATATTTAAATTTTCTTTTTCTATGAAAAAATCAATTTCTGAACCATTTTTTTTGAAATAAATTTTATCAAATTTTTTCTTTAATTCTATAAAAATTAAATTTTCAAATGATTGTCAGTAATTTATTTTGTTTCATAAAAGTTTATTAAAACCCAAATTATATAAAAAACTTTTTTTGGCTCATTTTTGTGAAAAATAATTATTTATTTCAAATATATAAAAAATATTTTTTATATATTGATAATATTCATAAAGAGTAGTTTTTCATATTTTTATATTTTGAGATTTTAATTCATTGTAAATTTTATTTATATTTACTTGTTTTGTAAATCATAAAGTTAAACTTTTTATTAAATATCTAAGTGAAAACTCATTATCTATTTTATATCTTTCAAGTAAATCTTTATAAATTAATATATCTAAATATGTCTTTAAATTATCAATTTTAAAAACATTATTTTTTGATAAAACTATTTCAGGAAAAGTTCAATATTCTAAAATTTCTTTTAAAATACTTTTATTTTTTGCTTTTTCTAATGTTGAATAATTATTATTATACTCTATATTATTAAATTTTAAAACTTCTTTAAAAGTTAAAGGTAAAATATTATACTGAAAAACTCTTCATCTAAAATGAGTAGCTAGTTCACTAGATAATAAATTAGAATTACTTCAACTTAGAAAAATTTGAAATTGTTTATTATATAAAGAAAGAACAAAAACCTTAAAATTAAAAATATCTTGTATTTCATCAAAAACAAAAAATGGTTTTTTATTTGGGAATAATTCTTTATAATTTTCTAACAATAAATTTGAATCTAACTCTAATCAAGAATACAAAGAAAAATCTATAAAAACAACTTGCTCTAATTCTATTTCTCATTTTCTTATTAGTTGTTTAACAAAATCATACATCAAAAAAGTTTTCCCTGTTCTTCTTGGTCAAACAAAACTTACAATTTTTTTAATAGATAACAAATCATCAAAAAATTCATAATCCCTTTTAATTACTTCAATATTTTTTATCAAATCCTGATTATCTAAAATTATCTGCTTAAACATTAGTATTTATATATAAGGAAATAATATATTATTTATTACTTATATATAAGTATATATTATTTAATTAATAAAGCAAATAAAGATTTAACTGTTTTTTTACTCATTATAATAAATTATTTAAAAAACTAATTTTTACTTTAGATTTTCTTAAATCAGTTTTAGAGACTATCTCAAAATATCTAAATCCATTCAGATTTAGATATTTTGAGATAGTCTCTCTAGTGCTTTTTTATCTAACAAAACCTCACATTCACATTGGTCACATTCAATCATTAAAATCTCACATTCACATTGGTCATATATCTACGGAAAATCATTGTTTTTCAAACTTATTATTCATTAACTCATTTAAAACATTAAAATTTCAATACTTTCTATGATTTTCTTGCATTATTTTAAAAGCTTCTATACTAGGTTTAACCTGTATACATTCTTCTTTTAGTTCACCGCTTAATATGCTACATGTTTTTTTATAATTAATTGCAAATCATATTTTACATTGTTTCACTGGGTCTATATAGTTTTTTTCTAAAGAAGAAATCATATCTGATTTAAATTCTTCTGGTATATTTTTATTATTTTTAATATCTTGTATTTGTTTACTTAAAGATTTTCAAGAAAAATGTTTTTGACAATCAGATAATTTAAAGTTTTCAGCAGTATCATTAATTTGTTTTTCTAAATTCTCTCTTTTTTCTTCCATTTTCAAC
>CAZPIB010000024.1:0-13580 GCA_964586815.1 uncultured Candidatus Peribacteria bacterium
TTGTTGTAAAATAAATGGAGAAAGTAGCTGTATCCTGTTATTGTACTCTACTATAAGTGGATTTAATTTTTCGGATGTTCTTAATTTTAGGTCTCAGATATCATCTATATAACATTCTCTCTGTCAAGCCCAAGAATTAGTTCAAATATTTATTGGTGTTAATTTAGTTTGATTAAAACAAGTTGTATGTGTATTAGTTCATCAACCATAATTTACATTAAATGTTCTTAGATTTCACAGATCATATATATTTCAAGGCATTTCATTATGTGGTAAGATTTCATATAAATCTGCTCAAAATGGGATACTATCAGTTCAAACAGTATTTGAGCTTAGGAGCGAACCATATATAAGTAATTGTTTTCTTAGATTATCTACTTGACTAGGATCAGTTACTTTTTGTATAGTATCTCAAGATAAACTTATAAGACTTCAATCTGCTATTAATATAGCATCTATATTTGTCACATCTGGATCTATATAAATATTTCATCATTTTCAAGTATCTCTATCTCTTTTGGCTACTAGAGTTAGTATAGAGTTATGATCTCTTGATTTAGTAGTTAAATTAGCATTAATATGTATATTTCAATTTCTTACTATTACTGTATTTCTTCATCTTACTTCTATAATAGAGTTTCAATTATTTCAAATTTGTAATATTTCTCCTTTATTTATATAATCTCAATTAAATTGAATAGTTTTTTCTGAATTTTTATAATCAAATAAAAATACTTTTTCTCAATTATTTAAAGTAATTAGTGAGGGGTCAAAATCATTTAAACTAGTATCAGTAGTATTTATAGAACTATTATGTGTTCTAAATAATGTATGTATATTTTTATTTAAGTGTTTTTTTGTTAGAGCTCTATTTGAAATAGATACTCATAGTTTATTGATATCTTGATCTCATCTAGCTAGTATATCTACATCTCATTTTAGATTTGCTATACCTGAAATAGATATTTCTTGTTTTCAGAAATGATCTACTAAATTAGACTGATCAATATTTCAAATTTCTTTTTCTCATAAACTATCTGATGTAAATCTTATATATGTAAATTGGTTAGAACAAAAATAAGAACTACTATCTATTGTCATTTCTCACCAAGATGGAGATGTAATTGTTCAAGATATATCATATAATTCTAATACTCCTGATCCTCAACATTTGTCTGCAGCTGGGTTATTTGAAGCATAAGTTAATTTTAATCAATCTGTTTCAATTACAAAATCTCAAAATAACTCACTCATTATAGTTCATGTTATTTTTCATCTGTATCACCTAGCAAAATTACTACTTCTAGAATCTTCTAAATCAAGTCTTCACTGTATTGTGAAAACATCATTAGCTGATTGAGTGTTTGGTACATTTGCATCCCAATTATTACCAGTTTTTGGAAAATTATAAGCAGCAAATACAGCTCATATTCATAGAATGAATAATAAAAGTATTATTAATATTTTTTTTATTTTTTTCATTAGCTTTTTTAAGTTAATTAAATATTATTAATAATATATCATTTATTTAATATAGATGCAAGGAAAATAATATTTACTTCAATAAAATATTATGTATAATTTATTAAAAATAACTATGTGCAATGAAATAAGTACTCTTGGAGTGAAAAAACAAGTATATATAATATGAATTGGTTGAATAGGAATTTCGGCTATAGCTAGGTATTATCTTCATATTTGATATGAGGTTTTTTGAAGTGATATGTGTAATTCTGAATTAATTAAAAAATTGAGAGAAGAATGATGCAATATTATTATTTGAGACAATAAAAAAATAATAAATAATAGTTTTGAAAAAATTATTTATACTGAAGCAGTTCCACAAAATAATATAGAATTATTAAAAGCAAAAGAATTATGAATTAAGATTCAAACTTATCCTGAAGCTTTAGCTCAAATAGTTAATTCTAAAAAATTAATAGCAATATCTTGAACTCATGGTAAATCAACTACTACTTCCCTGACTTCGCTAGTCTTAAAAAATTCATTTGAAAATGTAAATACTATAGTTTGAACTATACTGAAAGAATTTTGATGAAGAAATGCTTATTTTTCTGATAGCTCTTATTTTGTAATTGAGGCCTGTGAATACAAAAGAAGTTTCTTGAAATATAAACCAACAGTAGCTGTTATTATAAATATTGAAATTGATCACCTAGATTATTATAAAGATGAAGAAGATTATATTTCAGCTTATAAAGAATTTATAGAAAATGTAAAACCTTGATGATTTGTAATATTAAATTGAGAAGATGAAAATTGCAAAAAGTTGTTAAATTTAAGGTCTGATGTAAATTATATAGAAATATATAATGATTATTTTTTAACTTCTTGAGAAAAAACATTTTTTCCAGAAATAAATATGAAAGTTCCTTGAGATCATATATTATTTGATGCAAAGCTGTCTTATGTAATTTGAATTATGGTTTGAATAGAGGAGAGTAATATAATAAAATCTTTAGAAGATTATTCTTGAGTTTGGAGAAGAATGGAGATAATTTGAGAAACACAAAACTGAAATACTTTGATGAGTGATTATTGACATCATCCAACAGAAATAAGACTGACATTAAAGGCATTAAAAGAGCAAAATCCAACAAGGACAATTTTAACAATTTTTCAGCCACATCAATATAATAGAACACTAGAATTATTAGAAGATTTTAAAACTTGTTTTACTGATACTAATACTTTGATAGTTCCAAATATATATGAGTCTAGAGACTCTGAAGAAGATAAGGCAAAAATCAATTCTAAAATTTTTGTAGAAAAAATAAATCACTTAGATAAAATTGATTGAGAAAATTTTGAAAATACTCTAGATTTAATTGAGAAATGGGAAGAAGAAAATAGAGGTGGGATTATTATTTTAATGTGAGCTTGAGATATTGATGATTTAAGAAAAAAAATACTTACTTCTAATAAAAAAATAAAAACTGTGTAAAACAGTTTTTATTTTTTTATTAGTATTTTATATTCTTTATTTTCCAATAAATCTAACTTTTTTTTCTGTAGTTTCAGCTACAAGTAAAAGAAATACTCTTGAAATATACATAACTGAAAATAATGAAACCACTATTCAAATAGCAAGCATAAGACCAAAACCTTTAATCATATTTATACCAAATATAAATAATATCATAGCAACTATTAAACCTGTAATATTAGAGTCCCATATTGCTGTCCAAGATTCTTTAAATCAAACTTTTGAGGCTTCTGGAAGATTTTTTCATAATTTAATTTCTTCTCTAATTCTTTCAAATATCAAAATATTTGCATCAATTGCCATACCTATGGAAAGTATTAATCAAGCTATAGAAGCTAGAGTTAAAACTGTTCAAGTTGATTTAATTATAACAAGAATAATTATAACATACATTATAAGAGAAATAGAGGCTACTAATCAAGATAACCTATAAGTATAGATTAAAAATATAAATATCAAAAGAAATCAAATAAGTCATGCTATCATTAGTTCCTTTAAACTCTCTGCACCAAGTTTGGCATTAATTGATCTTTCACTTGTTAAATAGATTGGAGCAGGAACTACTCATGTATTTATACTTTGTGATAATGCTACAGCTTCTTCATTTGTAAAGTTACCAGTTACTTGAGCCTTTCCTCAAAGAATTGGTTCATTTATGACTGGATCTGTTAAAAGTTCTCCTCATACAAAAATTGCCATTCTTTCTCAAACTAATCTGGTTGACAGATCTCAAAAAATTGATCTTCATTCATCATCAAATAAAAGCTCAATCATAGGTTCCCCTGTTTGACTAAATTGAACAGATGATTTAATAAAAAATCTTTCATCAAGTGGTCTAAGATATCAATCATTTCATTTTCATCTTGCTACAATCCATACATCATTTTCAAAAGTTGAATTTTCTTTATCAAGTTCTTTAAATTTAATCCTTACTACTTTTCAAATAGCTTTTTTAGCTTTTTCAATATTTTCTTGATTTTCTAGTCAAGTATTTCATTTCAAAGGAATTTGAACAATTATATGTTTTTCTCAACCATAGTTTGCTGTAACTAAAACAGAATCATTTATATTAAGAGAGGTTATTCTTTTATCAATAATTAATTTTAACCCTTCAAGAATTTCTTTTTCTCTTGCTGGAGAATAATCTTTTTCAAGTCTTGCCTCACTTAAATCTACCCTATAATCAAGTTCTATTCAACCTTGTAAATCAAGTCATAGCCTATATTCTGGACCTGAAAAAGGAACTTGAATATCTAATTCACTCCAAGGAAAAGCATAATAAGCTAGTGATAATCAAGCTATTACTAAGAAAAAAAATCTAAGAATTAATGTTTTTAGCCCTTGGGCACTTGTTTTACTGCGCATTTTTTTATTTTATTATAAATAACTATTATTTTATTAATCTATTCTATTTATTTTTCTGAATTTTCAACTTTTTTATTTGCAAGTTGTCAGCAAGCTGCATCAATATCATCTCACATAGTCATTCTTATAGTAGAAATAACTCAATAATGCTTTAAAATAGATTGAAATTTTTCTATAATAAATCTTGGAGTAGGTTTAAATCAATCAGAACTTGTTCATTCTCACTGATTGTATGGAATAAAATTTACATGTGCAAGGCATCACTCTAATAATTTTCATAATTCATGAGCAAGTTTTATATGATCATTAACTCAATTAATCATAATATATTCATAAAAAATTTTCTTGTTTGTTTTTTCTACATGATTTTCTAAACTTGATATTAAATCAGCTAATGGGTAAGTATGATCTACTGGCATTATAGATCTTCTTACTTCATCATTTGGAGCATGAAGTGAAATTGCTAAACCAGATTGTGGGAAATCTTTAGTAAATCTTCTAATTCAAGGAACTATTCAACAAGTAGAAACAGTTATTCTTCTATTTGCTAAATCCATTTTCTTTTGGTCTAATGAAAATCTAATAGTTCTAGCAACATTATCATAATTTAGCATAGGCTCCCCCATTCACATAAAAACAATATTTCTAAGCTTGACTCATTCACTATTTAATAGATTAGCAGCATAAAAAACTTGTTCAGCCATTTCTGAATAATCTAAATTTTTAAGAAGTCAAAGCTTTCAAGTAGCACAAAATGAGCAAGCCATAGGACAACCTGCCTGACAAGAAACACAAAGAGTTATTCTTCCTGTTAGATGTCTCATAATAACTGCTTCTATATACTCTCAAGTATTTGTTTGAAAAAGAATTTTTGTAGTTTGCCCATTTTTTGAAGTAGCTACTTCATCAACAATCAAACTATGAAAATAAAAATTAGATTTTAAAATCTCTCTAACTTTTTTTGAAAGAGTTTCCATTTTATCAAAATCTGTAATAAAATTTTTATAAATTGCATTTTCTATTTGAGAATATCTGAAGCTTTTCTCTCAAGCTTTTTCCAAAATTTCTTTTACTTTTTGTTCATCATGTATAGAATACATATTATATTTCCTTATATTTCTAAATTCTTAGTAATTATATGAAAAAAATAAAAAAAGCAACATCAATTGTAGAGGCAATGATAGTTATGCTAATAATAGTAGTTTGAGTGACTTGATTATATAATATATTTAATGTATCTATGCAACTTAGTAACTCTACACAAAATAGAATTGAGGCTATAGAAATATCTAGAGAAGCAATTGAGGCTATGAAAAATAAGAGAGATACTTCTTGGCTTATGTTTGGTTGAGATACAAAAAACTGTTTTAATACTCTAAATTATGATTCATGATGTGTTTGAAATTGATGAAATAGAATAGAAAATAAAAGCTACATAATTTACCAAAATACTAATTTCAAATGGTATTTAGAAGAAAAATCACCTACTTGATGATTTAGTGACTCCAATTATAGAAATAATTTCAGAGTTTTTAGAGATACTGATTGATTTTATACTCAAACATGAACAATTAATCCTACAATATTTACAAGAGAAGTAAAAATAGAGAATATGACAAATACTTGATTTACAGTTAAATCAATAGTTCAGTGGACAGATAGCTCATTTGATTGAGTTCATAAAGTAGTACTTGAAAATCTCATTACAAATTGGAAATAATTATAAAAACACAAAATCATAGCCTTTTTGTGTTTTTAATTATTCTTCTATATCTAAAATTTCATCAGTTTTATCTTTTATATCAGAGCTTGTTTCAAATCAAGACCTGAAAGTATCTCATAGACTACTTGAAGAAGTATCAGTAGAAGTATCTCAGGACAAAATAAAATCACTTATATCTGAAATTATCAGATCTGCATTTCAAGAAACTATTCAGTGTTCTGAATATTCTAAAAATTTAATAATTACATCTTTACTTATTCACCATTTTTTTAAATCATCTTTTAAAGGTGAGATATCAATATACTTTTTAATATAGATTTCATCTGGATGATTAGAAATAAATCATGCAAAAATATCTCTTAGAATAAATTTTAAATATTCTTTTTTATCAAATTTTGATAAATCATTTCATTTAACAGAATTAATATCATTAGATATTCAATGCCAAATTATTTCTACTACTGTCATATTGGTAGTTGGAATTGATTTACCAGAATCCATTCTAAAATAATGCTTGATATTTTCTAATGTATTTAATCAAGCAACTCACTCTGCTCACATTGCATCCTGCATTAAGTCTTTTTTAAATGTTCACTCCGTAGTGAATCACCTTACACTGTTATAATATTCTTTAAAAATTGGATTAGATTCTTGTTCTAGTAAAAGAATTTTATCAGTTTTTGAGTACTTAGAGCTTCAAGTATGGCTCATATTTAAGGCTCTTGAGAGTGGAGTTGCATACTTTTTCCAAAATTTCTGAGCTCTAAGCAATCTACTTTTTTCAGTTCATTTCTGATGCTGTGCATCTAAAAATAACTCTTTAGCCTCTGATTTAATATTTGGAAATTCATCACTATATTCATCTCAAATTCTTTTTGATATCTCAAGTACTGTATTATTAAATAAATCCATATCAGATTTAAATGATGAAAATCTAGCCATTATAGTAGGCATTCATTCTGAGTCCCATAGTCATTTAATTTTTAAATATGTTTTTTGATCTACATTATAAATAGCACCTGAGTATAGTAGAGTAAAAAATCCCTCATTCATTTCTTCCAAGCTTCCTCATCTTTCAATAGCTTTTTTAAACCATCAAATTCAATTAGATATGTTTCATGATAATAACTCTCAAATTCATGATTCTACTATTACATCAGCTCTTCTTTCACTATCAGCTTTATCATAACCATCTTTTATTTCATCTTCAATTCATTGCTCCCAATTTTTACTATATTCTTTATGTAATTTTGTTCTTCTTTTAATTCATTTATATCAATCAGATCAGCACTGTTTTTTAATAAGTATATACATCAAATACTCTTCTGAAAAGGTTTGATTTTTTTCTTTTGCCTCATTTTGTATGCCAATAAATAGTTCATCTCATATTTTTCAACCAAAAGATTCATACCATAAAAATTTTCAAGCATACCCAGAAAATGCCTTTGAGTTTAGATGACCATATTTCTTTATCATAAACATAAGTCATGCTTCTTTTTTGTATTGCGGAGTGTTTTTATTTAAAAGCCATTTACTTATTCTTTTAGTTGCAACAGGTGAATCAACTTTTCAAAGACCCTCTATTTCTTTATCCATTGATTCACTCTCAGTTCTCTCAACTTTTATAAGTAAATCAGCTCTAATTTCATCAGGTAAAAATCTTCAAAGACTTAGTGCAAGCTTGGCTGCATTGATATCACTTCATTTTTTTATATATTCTTCAAAATTCTCAGATAACATTTTCATACCTGATATCATTTGACCAAAAGATAATCCTCAAATTACTTTTAATAAAAATGAGCTAGAAATTTCATTTTCTGAGCCTTGTGGATTTGAAATAGTTTTATTTTTTCATGTTTGCCAATCTGGATGAAAACTTTCTTTTTTATTTTTATTTATTAAAGTATTAAACTCTACTAAACTTATAGTTTCAGAGTTTTCATTAATACTTAATAATTCTCATTCATATTGAGGTTTTCAATTTAGTAATTCTGGTTTTCAATCTTTTCAAATCTTAAGATTATCCTTGCAAAGTACTTGATCTTTTTCATTTAAACTATTTATATTTTTTCTTTCTCAGAATTTAAAAGTAATTTGATCACCTGAAATATTCTCTATTTTATAAATAGAATCAGAATTATCAGAGATTAAATATTCTACATCTAAACTTTTATCTTTAGAATGCTCTGGCAGCTTATTTATTTGAAGTTTTCAGTTTTTTACAATAAAATCTGACCAATCATCTTTATTTTCATTATTTTCTTGATTTTCTTTTAAAAAATCTTCTAAATTAGAAATTGGTTTTACTCTTTTTGCATTATTTTTTTTAAAAGCTTGATAAAAACTTTCAAAACTAAGTTTTTCTGATTGAGTTCATTTTTTTCATTGACTTTCTAATTTTATAAATCACTCTTCCCAATCTATCCAAACTATTTTATATATTCCATCTTTTGTTTTGATATATCATTCTGCCTCTAGTTCTATATCTTTTCATTCTGGATTTATTAGATTAATCTTATCTATTAATTCCATTTTATTTGAATATTCTATAACATCATCAATTGGTATATTTGAATCTTTGACTTCAATTTTTTTTGATAGAGTTATTTTTATATTCTCTAATTTTATTTTTAAAATATTAATTCTATTTTTTGATTCAGTTTTATTTTTATTATTTTGAGTATCTTGAATATTTTTTATATCCTCTTGAATTAAATCAATTTCTTTTTCTAATCCTTTTATTTCTTGACTAATATTTTCTTTATATTGATCTTTTAATATATTTAATAATTCTGGATCTTGATTTAATTCCTCTAAATTATATTGTTTTAAGCTAGAGCTAGAAATACTACTTTTTGGATCATCAATTATTTTTTGTAATTTAGATTGAGTATAAAAAATAGAGAGTTTTCATTCTTGTTTAAAATTTGCAATAATATCTGTATAACTAAAAATCTCTGGTGAGTTACTAATATTAAAATTAATAATATCTTTTCCAGTAGAGTTATCTCAAATCCATATAATTTTTATATTTTTATCAAGATCACTTATACTAGTAATTTTACCATAACTAACAATCTTGTTTCACTCAGAATCTTTATTTATTACTTTTATAATATTTCCTGGCTTAAAATTTCATAAATTTTCAATTTTTCAATCAAAATCTGGATTTGCTAAAAATTGCCTTAATTCCTCTAAACTTTGTGGTCAATTTTCAGAAATATTTTCTTTGATTTTATTAAAAGATATATTAAAATCTTCTATAAAATTTTTAGAAATATGGTTTGATAGAATAGAGCTTTGTGTAATCTCTAGAATATTTGAATCAGTTAAGGAGATTTTAGAAGTTTCAAATGAAATATCAGACCAATTAATTTCAGAAATTATATTTTCTTCTCATATAGAATTAATTTCTAGAGGAGTAAAGGAGTTTTTTACTATTTCTTTTTTTAATTTATTTTGTATACTTTTAAAAAATGAAAGATTTTCAATATCTTTAAAAGAAATTATAGGTAGGTAGCTTTCTATAATTTTTTTCTTAAAAGAAATATCTAAACAATTCAAATTTAATAAATCACTAAAAGCACCTAAATCCATACTTCATAGTCATAAAGTTCTATCTCTAGAGTCAAGTCTTTGTAATATATTTAGTAGTTTTTCTCTATGTTCATACTCCACAGATAAAGATTTTTCTTTTAAAAATTCTATTTTTTCAAAAAAACTAATTTTATTTTTTGGTAAAGGTAGATTATTTTTTCATAAAATACTTATCAAAAATTGTTCTCTAGTATTTTGAGATTTTTTCAAGTCAGATAATTGGAGTAGAGTTTTTTTACTTACTTTATCTAAAATATTATTTTTATAAAAATTTTCATCAATTTCATAATCACTAAAAATCAATATTTTAATATCATTTCTATCTCTTTTAAATCTTAGTAGATCTATTTGAAAGGTTTTTTTTAAATCATTTATTGATATTTTTTTTAAATCAAGTCATGGATATTTATTTGTTTTTTTTCAATTAGAATCTAATATATGTGAGGCTCAGTTTTTATTTTCAAAAGATTCTAATTCTCAAAAAAGCTCATAGCTAATATTTTCTGAATTATCTATTTTATTAAAAAAATCAATTCTACTGTTTATTTCTTTTCATCATACATTTTTTTTAAAATCTAGTAAAAATTGTGATTTTATATCCAAATTTTTACTTTGTTTATTATTTTCTTCAAAACCTTCTTTATTTTTATCTAAATCAGACATAGACTATTTTTTAAATAAACTAAATTTTTAATTTATTATACATTAATTTAATGATTTTTGCAAAACTTTTTAGATACTGTAAAAAATTAAATTGATTTCTTAATTTTTAATTATAAAATTAAATTAATTTAATTTTATACTCAATAAATACTATGATAATTATTTGAATAATAGTAGCAATTTTAATATTTTCTTTAGTAATAATAATTCATGAGTTTGGGCATTTTTATGCTAGTAGAAAATTTTGAGTAAAAGTTCTAGAGTTTGGCCTTTGAATTCCACCAAAAGCAAAAGAACTATTTACAGATAAATTATGAACAAAATTTACACTAAATTGGCTTCCAATTGGTTGATTTGTAAGACTTAACTGAGAAGAAAATATAAAAGATAGAGACTTATCTGACATAACAAAATTTTATAATAAAAGTTATGTTCAAAAATCTATAATTCTCCTAGCATGAGTATTTATGAATTTTTTGTTAGCTTGAATTATATTTTCAATATTATTTTTTGTATGAATACAACCACTTTGAATAAATAATAAAGTTCCTACTGAGTTAAATTCAAAAATTATTCCAACTTATAGTCAAGCAATTTCTGAAGGAATAATTATAAAAAATCCTTGATTAATAATCAATCCAATTAAAAATTCTATTGCAGGAAAAGCCTGAATAGAGTCTGGAGATATTTTAATATCTATAAATAATATTGAAATCAATTCTTTTAGTCAATTGCAAGATATTTTAGAAAAAAATAAATTACAAGAAATTGACCTAATATTAACAAGTACTGTTTTTTGAATCACTTATAATGATAAAGAAGAGATTAAAAAAAGTATTTCAATTAAACTAGATAATACCTGAAAAATTTGAGCATATATTTGAGAGAATATAAAAGTAAATAAATATTTTGAATATAAATACTGAATCTTTAATTCAATAAAATATTGATTTACTGAAACTTATATTCAATCAGTTTTGACACTAAAATGATTAAGAATATTGGTTTGAAAAATATTTTTGGCAGAAAAACCAGAGGATAGACAAGAGGCTTTAAATCAAATGAGCTGACCAATTTGAATAGTTGATTTTTTAAGTAATAGTTTGTGAGCTTGAATAATATTTCTGAGTATAATTACAGCTATTATTTCTATTAATCTAGGTATTTTTAATCTACTACCTATTCCTGCATTAGACTGATGAAGATGGGCCTTATTAACTATAAATACTATTTTAAAAAAGATTTTTTGAGATAAAATTAAAACTGATAATTTTGAAAATTTAGTTCATGTTTTATTCTTTATTATTTTAATTGCATTAAGTATTTTAATATGATATAATGATATTATGAAAATAATTAATAGATAATAAATTATATTAAAAATGACTATACTAATAACTGAAAACTTAATAGATCAAGTAGAAAATTATGTAAATATTTTATTACTACCACTTGAAAATCATTATTATCATCAATTTGAACATTCTCTTGATGTAAAAAATAGAGCTATAAATTTAGCTAAAAAAGAATGATTAAATGATAGTCAAATTGAAATATTAGCTATTGCTGCACTTTTTCATGATACTGGTTTTGTAATTCAGTATGATGATAATGAATATATTTGAGCAAAAATTGCTAAAAATTATCTTAATTCAATTCTATATTCTAAAGAAAAAATAAAAGTAATTGAAAGATTAATTTTAGCAACAAATACAGATTATAAAAATCCAATTGATATACTTGAAAAAATCATAAAAGATGCTGATTTAGATAACTTGTGAAGAGCTGATTTTTTTGAAAAATTGAATAATTTAGAAAAAGAAATTGAATCTATAAAATGAATTAAACTAAAAAAACCTGATTGGCATCATGCTACTTTTGATTTATTAAATAATTATACATATTTTACTGATTTTTGAAAATCTGAAAGATGACAAAAAAAGAAAGAAAATATGAATAAATTTAAAACAATGATTGATATACTTGAAAAAGAAGAATTAAAAATATTTACAAAAAAATTGTAAATATTTTTTTATTTGTATAATTTAAAAAAATTATTAAAAAATAAAATAAATAAGAAATGTTTGAATTTAAATTTAATTTAGAAAATATAGATAAAAAAGCAAGAGCTTGAGAATTTTTTACAGAGCATGGAAGCTTTAAGACTCCTATTTTTATGCCAGTTGGAACAAAAGCAACTGTAAAATGATTAAGTACTCAGGAATTAGATCAAATGTGAGCTGAGATAATTTTAGCTAATACTTATCATTTATACTTAAGGCCAGGGCAAAATGTTATAAAACATTTTTGATGAGTTCATAGTTTCCAAAATTATAATAAACCTATTTTAACAGATTCAGGTTGATTTCAGGTTTTTAGTCTTTGAAAATGAGATGATCTTGTAAAGATAACTGAAGATTGAGTGCATTTTAAAAGTTTTATAGATGGAAGTAGCCATTTTTATAATGCTGAAAATAATATGGACTTGCAATCAAATCTATGAGCAGATATAATAATGGCTTTTGATGAATGTGCTCCTTGAGATTCTAGCCATGAATATGCTGCTGCAGCTATGAATAGAACTCATAAATGGGCAGAAAGATGTGTAAAAAGATGGAAACAAAATAATAAAAAAAGAGAAGAAAATTGAGAATATCTTCAAGCTTTATTCCCTATTGCTCAATGAGTTATTTATGATGATTTAAGAAAACAAAGTGCAGAATTTATGTGAAAACTAGACTGTCCTTGAGTTGCTATTTGATGACTTTCAGTTTGAGAAACCAAGCAAGATATGTATAGAACTATGAGTATAGTTGAATCAGTTTTACCAAAAAATAAACCTAGATATTTAATGTGAGTTGGTACTCCAGAAGATGTTATTGAATGAATTTATAGATGAATTGATATGTTTGATTGTGTACTTGCTACAAGACTTTGAAGACACTGAGTTGCTTTTTCAAGTATTTGAAATATAAAAATAAAAAATCTAAAACATAAATTTAGCAAAGAACCTATTGATCTAAATTGTGATTGTAAAATTTGTATAAATTATACAAGGTGATATCTTAGACATTTAATTTCTGAAAAAGAAATGCTATGACAACAAATGCTTTCTTATCATAATTTATATTTATTAATTCATCTAGCAAAAAATGCTAGAAAAGCAATTTTAGAAAATAGATATTCTAAATTTAGAGATGACTTTTGGAAACTATATGACCCTGA
>CAZPIB010000025.1:0-9439 GCA_964586815.1 uncultured Candidatus Peribacteria bacterium
TAAAATAATGGTATAAAATAATGGTTATATTTTAATAAATTCTAATTAAGTAAAAATTATTATTTATGATTTATTTCTAAAAATCAATCCCACTAACAAGGGTCTTTAGCCCCTTGTATAATAGACAGTCCTCAGTCTTTGTAATATAACAGACAACTTTTTACTCTTACAATCCCACCAACAAGGGTCTTTAGTAACTTGTTTGATACAATAAATAAGTGTTATTTATAAACTAATATATTAAAAATATGTGTGCAGTAGGTATTTTAAATAAAGAAGTTAATGTATCTGAATACTGATGAATTAATTTAAGTGAATACTTTAAAAAAAGTAATATTGATTTTTTTACAGAAAAATATTTTACTAAGTTAGAAAAGATTTTAACATCTGAAGAAATGGGTAGTATTAATCAAAATAAAGAAGTTTTTTATAAAAATTTAGTATCTTATTTTACTTGATTATTAGATAATCTAATTATAGATAGCATTAATAATAAAGCTAATAATATTAATTTAATAATAAAATTCAATAAAGAAACTAAAGAATTTAAATGTATTTTGATAGATGATTGAAAGTTACAAAATTTTCAAAAAACAAAAAAGAAAAACATTAATAATGAAATAGATCTAAATATACCACTATATTTAAATCAAATATGTAAAAATAGATTTAAGTATACTAGAACAAAAGAAGGTTGTAATATGTTAATTTTTAAACTAACTAAAGATTCTATAATAATATCTACAAAAAAAAATATTGAAAACATTACAAAAATAAATTTCTCATTATAATAAATATTTTCTTATAATAATTTTTTTATATATTAAAATATGCTTTTGAGTGTAGTGAGTAAATGTCCTTAATATAAGTTATTTTTTAGTATTTTAAAGTCTATATTTCTTCTAAATCTAGAGTTTGAATATTTTTTAAAACTTCTGATAAAATAAAAATTGAGATATTTAGAGCTTCTTTTTTATTTATAGTAATATTTATTTCTTCGAGAAAAAATATAAATATTTTTGATACAAATTCCTTAATATTATCTTCATCTTTTTTAAGTAATTTTATAAGTCTATTTGTGAGTAAATTGGAATAATTATTAGTAGAGGAAATAATCATATCTTCTACCCAAAAATTTATTCTTTTTTGAACTTGTTTATCAATATTGCTATCATCAAATTTTATTTTTTCTTCTCACTTATAGCTAAATTCTATTTTTTCTATATTATTTATATTTCTTATACTATCTGATACTTCAATATATATTAAGCTTAATATTCCTAGTAAAAAATTTGAAGGGTATCCTAAATCTATAAGTTTGAATAATAACTCTAATACATCATCAAACTTCCCATTTAAAATAAGTTTAACTAGAAAATTAGCCAAAAGCATATCTTGCTTTTTAGCTTTTTTTTCATCTTTTTGAGTTCTTTTTATTCAAGCACTAGCTTTTCTAACTTGCTGCTTAAATTTTTCAGCAGCCTCTTTTGCTTTTTCATTTGAGGCTCATCAAGATTCTCAAACTCATTCATCAGGAATGTAATCTTCTAATCCCATTATTTTTTAAATAAAATTTACTAATTTTATAATAACATATTTTTATTTTTTTTCAAAATTTAATAATAAAATTGTAGGACAGTAAATAAAATAGTTATTTTTTCATTTTGAAAGTTACAAGTTGTATGAAAAAGCTTGATTTTTAATTTAAAATATATAATATTTTTTTGAAAAAAATCTTTATATATTTATTTAAATAAATGCTAAAAAAAATAATTGACCATAAGTTATTTGAAATAACAATAATATCATTAATAGTACTTAATGGTGTAACTATGTGACTTGAAACTTATGAAAATATTGTAGTAAAATACTGAGTTTTTATAAATTATTTTAATACTTTTGTTATTAGTATATTTACAATAGAAGCAATTTCTAAAATTATTGTTTATAAAAAAGAATATTTTAAAAGTTGATGGAATTTATTTGATTTTACAATAGTTATAATTTCATTAATACCTGCTCAATGACCATTTGAGATATTAAGAATATTAAGAGTATTAAGACTATTAAGACTTATAACTGTAATTCCGCAAATGAGAAAAATTGTTTGAGCTTTATTTAGTATAATACCTTGAATACTATCAGTATCTGCTCTTTTAATGATAATATTTTATGTATTTGCTATAATGGCAACTAATCTATACTGAGAAAGTTTTCCTGAATGGTTTTGAAGTTTATGAAATTCTTTTTATACTCTTTTTCAAATAATGACCTTGGAATCTTGGTCTATGTGAATAGTACGTCCTGTTATGGAAGTATATCCAAGAGCTTGGGTATTATTTATCTTATTTGTTTTGATAGCAACTTTTATAATGGTAAATCTTGTTATAGCTATAGTTGTTGATGCTATGAATAAAATAAATGATAACCCGAAAGATGATATATCTTGAATCACAGAAGAAGGTAAAATAGCTACAATAAATGACTTACATAAATTAGAAAATAAAATAGATAAATTAATTAAGAAGATAGACAAATTAAAGTAAATATCCAAATATATATTAAAAATAAACTTTTACACATCTGTTAATATTTTTATTATCTTTAAATATTTCATATTTTAATTTTAATTTTTTAAAAAAAGAAATTGCAATTTCTTTTTGATCAAAACCTATTTCTATAAATAAAATAGTCTTTTTATTTTTTAACTCTAATATTTGAAATACTAATTTTTCATATAACTCAAAACCTGTTTTTTCTCATCAATATAAAGCTAAGTCTGGCTCAAATTTAACTACTTCTTTATTTATATTTTCAAAATCTCTATTTTTTATATATGGTAGATTTGCTGTTATTATAATACAACCTGCACTATTATCTAATTTTAAATTAGATAATAAATTAGATTCAATCTGAGTAATATTATTTTCTAGATTATATTTTTTTATATTTATACTACTGACTTCTAAGGCTTTTTTTGAAATATCTACTACATAAGTTTTTATTATTTTTGATTTATTAGTTTTATTTAAATTATTTAAAATTGAAATAGGAATACAAGAACTACCAGTTCAAACATCAATTAAAATAGTTTTTTCAAAAATATAAAATAAAACTTGCTCAACCATAATTTCTGTATCATTTCTAGGAATCAAAACTCTAGAATCCACAAAAAAATCAAGTCAATAAAATTCTGCTTTTTCTAAAATATATTCTATAGGTTCTCAAGAATTATATCTACTTATATATTCATCTAACTGACTTTTATATTTTACTTCTAAGTTTTCTAAATTTAAAAATAACTGAACTTTATCAAGATCAGTTATTTTCTCTAAAAGCAATAATTTAATATTTGAATTAGTCTTCAAATTTCTTTTTATTAAAAATAATAATAGTGAAATACAGAATAATTATTAAATAAGCTATTGCATAAAAACTATTAAATAAATAAAATTTACTTGTAAAATCTGCAATTCATCAAATATGATTTTTTATATTTAAAGCCTCAAAAGGAGGAAAAAAAAGCTGAATTATTTCTACTAGTTTAATTGAAATTTCATTTTTTGTTCTATTGACTAAGTCAATTAAAAGTGAAAAAGAGTGTCCAATAATATAAAATAGTATTGAAACCATAATGGTAATCATATTTGACATAAAACTTGAAAAGAAAAACACTAATGCTAGTAGTAATTCTAATTTAAGAAATGTAAAAAATATAGAAAATAATATTATTTGAGTAATTTCTATATCTTTAAAATAAAGTACAAGTAAATATAAGATAGCTTGAACAAATACTATTAAAAATATAGTAGCAGAAAAACCTAAAAATTTACCTATAATAAATTCATACCTTTTTATTGGCTTAGATAAGATGAGAAAAATAGTTTTTCATTCAATTTCTTTAAATAAAAGCTGAGATCATACAAATAAAACTCAAATTATTCAAAATATTTCAATCATAGCCATACCAAAATCTGTAATGATTTTTGCATCATCTCAAATAGTTAAGGTTCCAAGAATTATTGAAAATAAAATAAAAACAAAAGCAAAGAAAATAATCATATATAAAAATTTATTTCTTACTATCTCCCTAAAAGTATTTAGTGCTATATTAAACATATATTTAATTAAATTTATAATTTAAGATTTCTTTATTTCAATTTACAAAAGAAAGTATATCAATACTTTTTTTTCATTCAAGTTTTACTTGCTTTAATTTAATTATTCATCATTTACAAATAATTCAAATTTCTTTATTCTTACCTTGTGTTAAAGATAAAATATCTCAGAAATTTAGCATTTCATCAACTATAAAATCTCCTGATTCAAATTCTATATACTCAAAATTTATTTTTTTTTGATTATAATAACTCCAAATCCCTGGCCAATTATAATATGCTCTAAATTTATTGTAAATTTCTTCTCCTGTTTGTTTTTCAAAAATTATTTCTCAATCTTGCTTTGATATTTTTGAACAATAACTAGCCTTTTTATCATCTTGTTTTTTTCCTAAAGTTTTTCAAGATAAAATTCAATTTAAAGTACTTACAAGTAATTTTGGTCAAATTTCTTCAAATTTTTTAAAAATATCTCAAGTTTTATCATTATTTCAAATTTCAATTTCCTCTATTTTTAAAATATCTCACATATCCATATCTTCAGTCATATACATAATTGTAAGACCTGTAAGTTTATCTCAATTTTTTATTGATTCTTGAATAGGACTTGCTCCTCTATATTTTGGTAAAATACTTCAATGAATATTTATACATCAATATTTTGGTGCATTTAATACCTCTAAAGGAACTATTTTTCAATAAGCAACTACAACTATAAAATCTAAATCATTTAGTTCTTCAAAAAATTCTAAATTGTTTTTTAGCTTATTTGGTTGTAATAATTTTATATTATTTTCTTCTGATACTATTTTAACAGGAGTGTTTTCTAAAATTTTTTTTCTTCAAACTGGTTTATCTGGCTGAGAAACTACTAAATTAATTTCAATTTCATTATTAAAATCAACTAATAATGATTTCAAAATATTAGCTGAAAAATCTCCTGTTCCAAAAAATGCTATTTTTATCATATTTATTTAATTAATTCTAAAGTCTCTACTCTTCACAAACTATCTTCGAAAGTTAAAACAATTTTATTTATAGTGTCATCATCTCAAAATTGCTTTCTTCATAAAACATTTTTGATTTTTATTCAATATAAATCACTAGTATTTGCATCAATTTTTATTAATTTTAGTTCATTTCAAAAATATTGTAAGTATAAGTTATTCAAAATACTTCAAGAGTATTCTCAGGTAAATTTTGCATCTATATTTTTTAAAATTGCTCAAGTAAAAGTATCATTTCAATTTTTTGTCTCTACTTTTACAAATTTATATCAAGAAAATATTATTATAGTTCCTGAATTAGTAGAATCTCAATATTGTATTTCTAATTCAATTATTCAAGTATCTTCATCATAATTACTTAATATTAATTTATTATTTAAATCAAAAATATTTTCACTTATTAAAAAATATTTTTTTCATTTTATAAATTTTATTTCATAATCAAAAATCTGCTTAGTATTAACTTTATTATCTAAATCTTTAATATCTCCTGAAATTTTTGATAAAGTACTTTTAAATTTTAAACTATCAATTTGACTAGAAAAAGATGAAACTCAAAAAATAGTAATTATTGAAAGAATTGATATTACAATAATTAACTCTACAAAAGAAAAAGCATTTTTATTTTTCATTTTTTTTCATAGCTAATCTAATAATCTCATTTATAAATATAACCACAAAAATAATAATTACAAATACTATTATTTTTCAAGTTCTATCTAAAAACAAAGCTGTAATTCAAAAGAAAAAAGATAAAGAAAATACAATTATTAAAACTCACTTTTTAGTTAATCCTAAATCTAATAATCTATGGTGAAGATGTGTAAAATCTCAAGCCATAGGATTTTTCTTATTATACATTCTCCTAATAATAACATAAATAGCATCTACTGCATATATTCCAAAAACAACCAAAACAGTTGCCACTTTTCCTCCTCAAATTATTGCTAGGGAAGCAAGCATAAATCATAAAAACATAGTTCCAGTATCCCCCATAAGAATTTTTTCTCTTACATCAAAAAAGAAAAAAGGAATCAAAGCTCAAACCAAAATAATGGAAGATTGCATTATAAAAATTGAATTTTCAAGCAATTCTTGATTAGTATCTCTACTAAATAAAATCATTCATAATAAAAATAAAATAAAAAATGAAATTATAGAAAGTCCTGATGTATTTCATGAAATTCAATCTGTCCAATTAATTGCATTAAAAATAAATACATACCAAATTATGGTAAAAATAAGTGGAATTATATAAATAACATAATTAAAAATTTCAAAATAATGAGTTTCAAGATATAAAATTCATCAAAAAATATTACTTATATAAGCAATTTGGATAGATGTTACTCAAATAATAGCTCAAATTAATATTTGTACTAAAAGTCTGATTTTTGCACTAATTTCAACTCTATCATCAATAAAACTGATTAAAGTTATAATTGCACCAAATCACCATAAAATATATAATTTATTACTATGTTCTATAAAAAAATAGCTCACAATAAAAAAAACAATAAAAAAAACTATTCACATAGAATATACTATTGGTTTTCTTTTTTTTCAATATTTTTTTGGATTGTCAACAATTTTTAATTTTTCAAAAATAGCTTTAAATAAAAAAATCAAAATTAATGATAATAATAATGAAAGAATAAATGTAATAAAAATATTTAACATAAAAATATGTTATTTAAATAAAATAAAAAATCTAGTTTTAAAACTAGATTTTTTATTTAGCAATTTTATTAGACTTTAAGTATGTGTTTATAAAACTTGTAACCATTGGAGCTGGTTTTTGAAAAATACTTGAACCAAAACTTACAATTGTACCAAAACTTAATTTTCAATCACTTTCTTCTACATTTATTCTATCATTAATTAGATGTCTTGTGTCTCAATAAATAGAACCTCTTATAATTAATACATTATTTGTGGCAGTTCCATCTGATTTAATTTTTCAATTTAAAACAATATAAGTTCATTTGATTTCTATAATATTACTATTAATAATAATATTTCAATTTTTTAAAACAAATGCCAAATTATAATTATGTGATGGTATAACATTAGTATCAATAATTAAATTTCCATTATCAATAATAAATGTTGTAGGCTGAGTTATAGTAGAATAGTTTATACTACTCATATTGGTATTACCTTTTTTTATAAATACATTAGATAAGCCATTATATTTTTCAAAAGAAGTATTTGTACTACCTGATATTATTGTAGACCCTTCACTATATTTAACAGTCTCTCAAACTACTTTTTCATTAGTAGTAACTTGAGCTGAGCTTGATTTAGTTCATACTCATACATCATTATTATTAATTCAAGCTCTTCAATCATTTATATTAATTCCTCATGATTCAGCAATTTTTTGAGTATTTGCTCAAAATTTATTAAAACTTGTTCAGGCAGTAGTTTGAAGTGCTGGTCTTGCAACCCTTACTTTAAATTTACCAGTTAAGTGATCTGACCAATTAAGCATTCTAGAGTAGGGATCAGTATTTTCTCTTGTTCTAATTGTTACAACTAATTTATTATCTTCATAATTAGGTCAATCTACTTTATTTTTATTAGCAATAATACTTGATAAATCTTTTTCTAAATAAATCTTTTGTCCTGGATAAAATCTTGTTGTAATATCTGTACAATATCTATTTCATAAATCAGAAATACTATCTCAAGTATTTTTATGTACATATGATCAATTTGATGCTATAACATTTGCTTCAGTAATACATACTCAATCAAATACTCAATTACCAAATGTATATGGAGAATTATTCCAAATATAAATTCTATTATTTAATCTTCATAAATTTTGATTATGCCCAATTATCATATCATACATCCCTACAAAACCAATTTCACCTTGCATTGGAATAGTAGTAAGATTTCAGTCTGAAACTGGTATAGTTCCCCAATTTCAATCAAACTGACAACTACTACTACAAAAAGGAGGAAAGTAATCTAGATGATTTATACTTCAATCACTATTTGTATCAGTTTTTTCACATTCTTCATTTGTTTCTATTCTTCCATTACCACAATAAGGAGCTTGCATTTTACAAGCAAGTGAGGTATTCCAACCACTTGATTGGTTTACATTAATATTATTTCTAGAAACCCCACATCTAGGATTATTTACAGTAGAATTTCAATCAGCATCTACAGTATTACAAGTAAATGTAAAACTATTAGTTCAGTTTGCTTGTGTAAATGCACTTCTATTATTAGAAAACTTTACTTGTTCATATAATCAGTCTGAATCACAATCTATTCAAAGAGTTCTAGTTCTTGAGCTTCAAATACAAGTGAAATTATCTCATCAATTATCTATTATATCCAAACATCTTACTGATGTTCATCAACCTCATCATCCTCATCAACCTCAAATTGTATAACTTGCATTACAGTTTCAACCTGTGTGAAATATATTATTTGTATCTTTACATGACCAAGTATAATTACTTCTATTTCAAGAAATTGTTGTATTAAAATTTACTACTGTTTCTCAAGATTTTTTACAAAGACCTACTGTTGCAGAAGTAACTTCTGAAGTTTGTGCTCAAGTAGTTGTTGCTTCACAAAATAGCCCTGATGGTGGTATTTCAATTTGACAAGTAGAACTACATCCATCTCCATTTACGTTATTTCAATCATCACAAGCTTCTCCATGAGATACAATTCATTCTCAACAATATCTAATTTCATATGTAATACATTCATTTCCATGAATATTATAATTTCATATTCTTGAAATTTCAGTTATTGTTTTTGTATTACTCCTAGAATTTAATAAATCATCAAAATTTTTATGATATGTAAAATTATAAGAAATATCTCCTCATCTTATAAATTCTCAATATTCAATATTATATACTATTTGTACAATTCTATTATTACTATTTAATGGTTTTTTAAAAGTACAATTAGCTCAAAGAGCTAAAACCCATTGGTTAGCAGGTAATATATTTGAATATCTTCACCAAGGTCAACATGATAATATGTCTGAAGGATCATATATTCAAACTTTTGATTCATTAGAAATATATCTATCATATAATCCCATAGCAGAATCATATGGAAATTTATTTATACTATTACTATTTATAGGTATATATATTATTTCATTAACATCTGCTTCAGGACATGAAGTTTCTATTGAGTTTATCTCTCTTACATCAATAGCATTGATATTATGTAAATTTAAAAATGTAAATATTATTATTGATAATATCAATATGATTTTTTTTTTCATTTTTTTTTATTTATAAAATATTTTTTATCTTGCTCATGGAATAT
>CAZPIB010000025.1:9539-13542 GCA_964586815.1 uncultured Candidatus Peribacteria bacterium
TTTTTTTTCATTTTTTTTTATTTATAAAATATTTTTTATCTTGCTCATGGAATATCTGGAGTTAAAACTGCAGGAGTTTCTACAAATTGTAATCAAATTCTTTTTTCTTCTACAATTTTTTCTTCTACAATTTTTTCTTCTACAATTTTATTTTTATTAACTTTTTCCTCAACTTTATTTTCATTAAAGCATGAAGATAAAAGGAAAGTTAGTAAAAATATTATAAGTAAATAAGATAATTTATTCATAGTATGATGTATTATATATATAAAAATCTGTAAGTCAATAATTTTATTTTATTTATATGATATTTGGATTACTAAACTACTGGAGTATGTATATGAGCTGGTCATGTACCAGGAGTAGTTTGTACATTAGGATCTTTTAATGGGTCAATATTTTCTTTAGATATTTCTTCATTAGTCTCTCAAGTAACAGCCACTCATACATTTACCACATTATGTTCTGGAGAATATACTTCACTAGTTGAAGTGGCTCCAAATTTAATTTCTTTTCAACCTTTAATAATAGTCAAATCTCTTAAAACTACAGCATCATTAAGACATTCTCACATCTTAGCAAAAGCAAGTTTATAATCTACTTTTATTCAATTATCTCATCAATTATTTATAAAATCTTTAACATCTTGAGTGTTGCTTAAATTTGCTCAAACATTATTTAAAGATATTTTAATATTTTCTAAAACTCTATTTGGTATAGAATTAATTACTTCTTTGGATTTTCAATCAATATTTATAAAATCTTTTCACCCTGTAGAAGCTATATTATATGCTCAAGTATATGGCATAATTCAATGCACATTTATTCTTCAGCTAGGTCTTCTAGATTCTACTCATGTAAATGCTATAGAGCCATCAGATATTGATTTAAAAGAAAATTCTGCTTTATCTCAATTTGAATCATACCAAGCTTGTCTAGCTTCTTGAATTTGTGGTAATAATTCTGGAAATTCTGTAGCAAATTGTTTATCAAAGAACTTTGTTCTATTGTGTTCTTTATTATACTCTAAAATAGTTTGACCTTCTTTCATAGTAATTACTCAGTCAACATTTTGTAAAGCTGTTTTTTTCATGAAATTACTAGATACAGATTGAATAATTAAAGCTTTTTCATTATCAGTTTTTATAAGACTTAAGCTATGAAATAATTCAGGAAGTTCATTTTCAGAACCTTTTTGCGTAGCATAAATTTCAAATCAAGGATGATTTACAACTTTTTCAAATTGTTCCCATACTCTATCCAAAGTAGGCTCTCAATCTCTCTTATAATCAAAAGTCATTCTTTGAAGTTTTTGCATTCAAATTGTTTTTGGATGATTTAAAGCATCTTCTTGAATAATATTAAAAAGATTAGTTCTGATTGACTCTGTAGATTTCATAGCATCTATATCATAAGTTTGTATTTCTTTATCTGAAATAGACAATCCTTCTGCATTACTTGTAATATCTACTAAATTAGAATCTATATATAATCAATCTGAATCTTTTGTACCTCAATTAATCACAATTGTGTATTCTACACCTTTATTTGTAGTGTGTTCATTAATTGTAATATTAGAAAGATTTCAAGAAAGATATAAATTATTACCAACTCTTTCTGCTTGAGTATCTCATGTAGAATTTGAAATATTAAATTTACCTGCATCCTCAAACATAAGAGTATCTTTACCTTTATGGTTAATTTCTATTGCTCCTACTTTTCCTATATGTATTTCTTTATTTGTAATTATTTTTTCTCTTTCAATTGAGTGAAGAGTCTCATTCCAGTTAGTATTTATATGCTCTCCTCAAAGAGTAAGATACGGAATAGGTAAGAATCATGCAAGTAGAGCTATTCATCAACCAATAGAAGTAAGTTTTGTTCACTCAGCATTACTATAAAGAGTATTTTCATAAAATGCTAAGTATCATTGCATCATATCAGTTAAAAATGCTTCTGAAAATTCTGTCCCTTTTGCATAAGTTTCATATGCTGTTTTCATTTCATTATAGATTTGTGCATCTTCTAATTTATTTTCTGATATTTCTCAAAAACTACTTTCATCAAAAGATTTTCAAGCTTCAATATCATTTGATACTTGTTTCAATAATTCTGACATTTTAACAGTCATTTTTTCAATTCAAGCAAAAGTATCTTCATCAACTTTATTAAAAGAAACTCAAACTACTTTTCATAAATGATTAGCAACTGCATAAAGAGAAAGAGAAGTCTTTCAATCTATTTGATTTGGATTTAATTTTTTAAATTCATCTATTTGAGTTTGTGTAGTATAAGATCCAGATAATGATGGAATAAATATATTTGTTAAAGAACCTTTAATATTAAATCCATTTTTTTCAAGAATATCTTTTGAAATAGTTATTCAAGGAATTCCATTTACTACTCAAACTTGTAAACTTTCAAAGAATAAGTTCATTTTTTCAATATCAAAACTAGCTCATGCTCATAAATTACCATTTCCTAAAATAAGTCCTATTGCTTCCAATTTAATAGCCTTACTATCAACTCACTCTAAATCTTTTAAATTGGTTTTTATATGCTCATCTACTTTTTCACCTATAATTTTTACATTTTCTTCTCTAGTTTTATAGATTTCATTTACTGCCTCTTTGGTTCATCAAGTTTTTACAAGTTCAGATGGTTTAATTCACATATTTAATTGTACAGCTAAAGCTCTTTGAAATGTTTCTCTAGCAGAGAATAGGTTTGTAGACATTTTTGTAGCAAAAGAATCTATTGTCCCAAGACCTAAGTTTTTAAATAAAGTATCTGCTCAATCAGAAGTTAAGCTATCAAAAGTATGAAAATCCATTTGTAATTCTCAAACATAAAAATTTTTATCAATAGTTAATGCACCACTTTTATCAAAATCAAATAAAATTTTTATTTGATCTTTTGCTGATAAACTAGGAATCTTTTCTTGAGTTCTTACATAATTTTCTATTACACTAGTAACTACTACTAACTCTTTATCTCAAAAAAGTCCTTTTGGATCATAACCACTATTCCTTAATATATCCCTTCTTGGATCTATAGGAGCCCCTGAAGAAAAATCATGTAAATCTACATTTGCTTTGTTTTCTTTTTCAGCTGTTTCTAATTTTCCTAATAATTGACTTAAGTTTGAGCTTTTAAGTAATTCATTTAAACTAGATTTATTAACATCATTCATAGCTTCTAGCCTAGATTCAGTTCCTATTTTTATTCATAAGAAATGGTTGTGAAATTCTGAAATTGTTTCTTTTGTTTCTTGTTCCTGAAAATTTTGTATATTTTTATCAGGTTTAATTTCATCTAATGCTTTTTCATATGCTCAATTAGTTTTAGGGCCCCATATTCAATCTATTGAATTCATTATTGGTCATTCTTTTAAATGTCATTCTTTTACTAAAGCTCTTTGTAATGTTACTATAGTAACTGAAGTTTTATTATCAAAATCAAAATTATTTATAATTTGTTCATTTTTAGATAACTCTTTTATATTTTCTTTTAATTCTCAAGTATCTTCTTTAGTTTGAGTAGTTGCTTTTACTTTATCTTTTACATTATTTGTAGCAATAACTATAACATTATTAGTTTTCTCTACACTTGCATTATAGTTTTCTCTAATTTTTTTAAATGTTATTTTATGCCTACTTTCTAAATCATCAAAAAAAATTTTAGTATTTTCATTAGATAAATCATAATGACCTCCTTTTACTTTATCTTTAAGATCTGAAATTTCTTTTATAAGATCATCATTATCTCACCCTAACTTTGTTATTTGTTCTTCTAAAGAAGATAATTCATCTTTATTAATTTCTAAATTAGAATTTTTATCAAAAATACTTTGCTCTCCTCAGACTAAAGTATTAAATAGTAGTTTAGTATAAATTCCCTTTATTTGTTTTATAGTATATAGCATAACAATATAATTAAAAAATAAATTATTTTTTTGTTTTACTTATTATATACTAACATAATAGAAAAAAAAAAGTCCAGT
>CAZPIB010000026.1:0-9146 GCA_964586815.1 uncultured Candidatus Peribacteria bacterium
ATGAAAATTACAATATGTTTTTTACTTTCTATATAAACATTTATAAAATTACTTGACAAAATTATATAATCTTCTATTATTATAATAATATAAGATTAATATATTTTAAGTGTTTAATTTTTAATGAAAACAGTTATGGAAAAAAAATATGATTTTTCAGAAATCAAAATTTTATTAGAAAGTGATAATGATATTGATCTACAAGAGGCTAGAGAAAAAACTAGGGATATATTAACTGAAATGACATCAAGTATTGCTACAATATTTTTAAATAGGTTAGAACTTATGTGATTAATTGCATCTTCTAAGAGAAAATCAGAAGCAATTTTACAGCTTGATAGAGAGTATGAATTAATATCAAAATTTTCTGAAATAGCAAAAAATGATTGATGAAATGAAAAAATGGTAGAAATGTTGATATGGTTAATTACAGCTGCTTGAAAAGAAAAACAAAGACAAATTCTATGAAGAGATACTGTCTTTGTTAAAGAAAATATTAGTAAAGAAGAGCTTAATAATAATTTACTTGATTTAACAAAAGATATTGCACCATTTTATAATGAATATTGAGATTGATTTAGTTCAACTAAATTAGCAAAAGAATATGAACTAGAAAGTATAGAGGACTTGATAAAAACTATAGAAAATAAAGGTGTTGCTATTGATTTATGATGTGCAAACTGAACTACTTCTAGATTATTATCTAATAAGTGATTTAATAAAGTGATTTGATTTGATATATCTCCTGATATGTTAAAAGAAGCTGAAAAATCTAAAATATCAGATAAAGAAGTTTATAGAAAAGCCAATTTATTTGAATGAATTCAAATGGGTGATAATAGTGTAGATTTAGTTGTATCAGATTTTTGAACTGCTAGTCAGATTGATATAAAATTAACAGAGATTGATAGAGTATTAAAAAAATGAGGAAAAGCATATTTATCTTTTTATAATAAAGATTATATGAATGCTAATTGGTGGCAACCTTGGCAATGATCACTTGAGCCTGTTAAAAATCCAGAAGATGACATATTAGAAGTTCCACTATTAAATAAAGATTGAAATAAATCATATAAAATTTATGCAAAATCAAATTCAATAGAAAATATTAAGCAAGAATTAGAAAAATCAAATTTACAACTTGAATCAATATCAAGTCATTCTTTAATTACTGCTATGATGCCTCCAATGTTTTTTGATGATGAAAACAGAGTAGAACAAGTTAAAGAATATGAAAAAATGCATGCTAAACAAGAACCATATTTAGGTTTTTATTTAACAGTTGTACTTAGTAAATAATTTTAATTATATAAAGAATAATATTATGAAAAATAAAGAAAATTTAAATATTAGTGATAAAAAAGAAACTCCTCATGTTATTGAATGAATTGATAATCTATCAGAAAAAATATGAGATAGAGTAGTAAATTGTCTTACTTGAATGAGACCAAGTGGTAGATTGCATTTATGACATTATAAATGAGCTTTGGAAAATTGGTTAGAACTTCAGGATAATCCAAATATCAAGAATAATTTTTTAATTGCAGATTATCAAGTTCTAGGAGATCATTTATGAGAAACTGAAAAATTAAGACAATCAGTTATTGATATGGTTATTGATTGGTTAGCAGTATGACTTGATCCAGAAAAATCAAATTTTATAGTTCAAAGTTATATTCCAGAATTTGCAGAATTATTTAATTATTTAACTATGTTTACTCCATATACAATGGCTGTAAATAATCCTACACTTAAGGATGAAATGAAAAAAATTGAAAAAAGGTGAGAATTAGGAAATAATGGTATTTCTCTATGATTTGTAAATTATCCAGTAAGTCAGGTTGCAGATATAATGCTTCCAAGATGAGAAATTGTACCAGTATGAGAAGATCAAATTCCTCATATAGAGTTAGCTAGAAAGGTAATCAAAAAAGTTAATAAAATGTATGGTACAAATTACCCTTTACCTATGGCTTTAATTTCTGAAACTCCAAGATTAGTATGAATTGATGGTAATGATAAAATGAGTAAAAGTCTTTGAAATACTATTTCTATTTCAGCTACTTCTAAAGAAATAAGATCTCAGGTTAATAAAATGTATACAGATCCAAATAAAACATCTATAGATTCTATTTGAAGTATAGAAAATCATGTCGTATTTCAGTATTTAGATATTTTTTATAAAGATAAACAGCATTTATCTGAATTAAAACAAAGATATATAAAGTGATGAGAGAATTCAATCTGAGATTGAGAAGTTAAAAAATTATTAATAGAGGTTTTAGAAGAATTAATAGCCCCAATTAGAGAAAAAAGAAAATATTATGAAGAAAATATACATCTAGTAATTGATGCAATTGAAAAGTGATCTAGTAGAGTTAGAACAGAAGCTGTTATTATGTTAAAAGAATTAAGAGAAGCTATGGGATTATTAGATTATGGTAAGGAGTTTATTAAGTAATTTATAAAAACATGTTAGATTTATTAAATGAAACTTATAATTGAATTAATTGAATTAAAGAAATTGATTCTTGAAAAGAGTGACCTATTGTATGAATTTCAGTTTGTACACATTGAGGAGAACATGCTTGATTAAAAGCTGTGAAGTATTTAAGTGAAAAATTAGATATTGAAAATAATCTAATTAAATGAAAAATTTATTTTATATTAACCAATATAAAAGCATATAAAAAATCACTAATTAATTGAAATAAAAATCCAGTAGATTTTAGGTTTATTGATGAAAATTTAAATAGATGTTGTAGTGTTGAAAATTTAAAAAAATCAAATTTATATGAAGCTAAGAGAGCTTTAGAATTAGAAAATATACTTAAAAAATTAGATTATCATTTAGATATACATTCAACTTATAATCCATCAGAAGCTATGTTGATAACATCTAAAAAATGATGAAAAATATCAGAATACTTTAATGTAGACACTATATATTCTTGAATAACAGATGTTCAAATTTGAAAACCCTTGATAGATATAACTGAAAGGAATGGATGAATTTGAATCTGACTTGAAGCCTGATGTGAAAAAGATGATACTTGATTTAAAATATGAGTTGAAAATTCTATTAGATTTTTATGAAAATTATGAATGATTGATGAGAAAAAATTTAATAATGAAATTAGTAGTGATAAAAAAAATATACATATTAAAGTATATGATTCAATAATAGTTGAATGAGAATGATTTACTCCAATTAAACAATTTAAGCATAAGGAAATTGTAAAAAAATGAGATGTTATAGCTATTTACAAAAATAAGAAATATACAGCTAAGAAAGATTCTTATATTTTAATGCCCAATATAAATACTATATGAGAAGAATATTGTTTTTTGTGAGAAGTAAATTAGTTTAATATATCAAAAAAATAAAATATGGAAACATTTAAATTTAACTCTTCTATACTAGAAGAAGAAGAAAGAACTTCATACTTAACATGAGATAATAATGAAATATTATTAGATATATCAAAATGAGTATATCCATTATTAGATGTTAATATTTTGAAAGAATACAATTGAAAGATTAGTGAATTAATAAAAAATGATTATTGATATGAATATATGGATTTATCAGAAAATTGAAAATACCATAAATTTAAAGAAACTATATGTGATAAGTTTAATGAATATTGAATTGTACCAGATAATATTATCTTGTGACATTGAAGTTTTCATATAGTAGAAAGAATTTTTACTAAAGTACTAAAGTCATGAACAGAATTATTATGAACATGACCTCAATTTAATGAGTTACCAGCAGAATTTACAAGAATAGATAATAATTTATATAATCCAACATATATTGAATGAAAAGAGGATCCACAGTTAGAAAAGTTATATGATGATATTAAAAAAACTGATAATGCAAGTGCGGTATATCTTGATAGTCCTAATAATCCTACATGAAAAATATTAAATGAAGGTGAAATAATTAGTATACTAGATATTTCACAGAAAAAATGAATTCTTGTAGTTATTGATGAAGCTTATTGAGATTTTATTCAAAATAATTTTTCATATGCTAAACTTATTAATAAATATGATAATTTAGTTGTTGTCCGTTCTATGTCAAAATGATATTGACTTTCGAGAGATAGAATTTGATATTGAATAGCTAGTAAATGACTGATAAATAAATTATCAAAAGTTTTTGTACCATTTGAGCCTTCTGAAAAATCTTTATTACTTGGTAATATGGTTATGAAAGAAAATCCTTTATTAGATAGTTCTGATATAATATCTAAAAAATATGATATAATTTCTATATTAAATAATAAATGAATAGATGTATCAAATACAGATAATTCTGTACCAATATTATTAGCTAAATATAAAAATATTTATGATAAATTATTGACTAATGGTATAAAAACAATTCCTTGATTATCATATAAAAATACAAATCCTTTTATGGATAATGATATGTCTAGGTTAGTCATTCCAAAGGATGATGATAAATATAAATTATTATTAGAAAAGTTAGATAATTTTAAGTTTTAATTAAATATATATGGATAAAAAAGAAACATATGGTTGAGAAATAGAAATGTTAGTCTGAGATGAAGAATGAAAATTAAAGCCTTATGAAATATTAGACAAAGATATTTTAAGGTGATGAAAACTTAATTATGATTCATGTAAACATTTATTAGAATTAAATATAAATGTTAGTAATTCATTATGAGATTTGTTAATTGATGTTAAAAATAGTATTGATGATATTATTAAAAAATTAGATAAAGATGAAAAAAAATTAATTAATACATCTTTTTATCCTTTATTAGATTTTGATGAAGCATATAAAAATAATATTAAAAAAATAATATATTCTTTAGTGAGATGACCAGATACAAAAAAAGAACATCTTTTATTTGATAAATTATGATCTAATTATAAACATAGAAATTGGAATCATAAATATTCTTCTTTATCTGCAGGAATTCAACCTTGGAATTCTATTGATATTAATAATTTTAGTGATATATGAAAAGTTTTAAATTTTTGCTCCCCTTTATCTAAATTTATTTCTGAAAATTGA
The DNA here is from genome assembly GCA_964586815.1 of uncultured Candidatus Peribacteria bacterium. Taxonomy (GTDB): domain Bacteria; phylum Patescibacteriota; class Gracilibacteria; order BD1-5; family UBA6164; genus CAWUJK01. The sequence continues at coordinate 5,057 of CAZPIB010000026.1, forward strand.
CCTTATTATAACTGAAATATAACAAAAATTAATGAAAATAGAAATTTAATGTATGATAAAAATAAATGAATGCTTGCTTCAAGTATTTATAAAAGTGATAAAAAATTATTAGATACTTTGTCACTTGATGAGTTTGATGTAACAAATTATATAGATAATTTGTTTAAAAATACATATTGTTCATTTATTTGAAATAAAAATTGATTATTTGCATTTAAGAAGGTTGAAAAAATTTATAATCTATTAGAAAATGATAATATAGAATTAATAAATTCAAATACTTTAGAAGAAATAAAATTTGATAATTTATATAATAATATAAGTTTTAATGATTTATTTGAATCAACTCTATATTTTCCAGATTTTAAATTAAGAATAGTTTGATGAAAAGAAATAATATGAGATGATTTTAAAAAATTAATATATGATATAAAATATTGAAATGAATTAGATGTTATTAATATGTTTAATAAGTTTGATATAAAATTTGCAATTGAATGAAGAAATTATTCAACAGTTTTACCTGATAAATGAGATTATACTTTAACTTTTTTCCCTTTTATATTACAAAGTTTGGTTATACAAAATTTTGAAAAAATAAACAGTTTTATATTAATAAAAATTGAAAGAGACTCTGATAATATTTTTGATTTAAAAAAAGATGATTTATTTTTATTAATTGATATAATTTTTTCAAATTTAAATAAATATAATAAAGAAGAATTAAGTGATATACAAAAGGTAAAAGAGATAATTATTAAATTTTTAGAAAGTGGTGAAAATAAATGAATTAGGGATAAAAACAAATATTGAAAAAATATTAATGAATATTTATTAGATAATTTAATAAAATGAAAATAATAAAAGTAGAAATTTTAGTTTTAAATATTACAATGATAAAATCATTAGAAGTTTCTTTTTGAAGCATTAAAGATTTAAAACCAATTATTATAAAGCTAACTGATGAATTATGAAATGTAGGTTATTGAGAATCAATATTACTTCCTTTTCCTATGACTCATTTTGAATATTTTGAAACTTGATTAATTACTTTAGAAAAGTTTATTATTCCAAATATTTTAAATAAAGATATTAATCTAGATAAAGAAAATTATTTTGAAACAATTGAGTCTTTTATCTCATTGTATAGTAATATACAAAATTTTAAAATGACTAAAACTTGAGTAGAAAATGCTTTTGTACATATATTAACTAAAAGATTAGATATAAATATTTATAAGATATTTGAGACAGAAAAAGAAAATATAAAGACTGAGGCTTGTTTTTGAATACCTAAAGATTTAGATAAATATTTAAAAGAAATAGAAAATGAAATAAGTAAATGAATTAATAATATAAAACTAAAAATATCAAAATGAAATGATACAAAACTAATAGAAATTGTTAGAAAGAAATTTCCTAAAATAAAAATATCAATTGATGCTAATCAAGATTATACATATGAACAATTCAAAAATATAATAGATATTATTGATTCAAATAATATAGAACAAGTTGAACAACCATTTAAATATGATGATTTTATATCAAATATAAAAGTTAAAAAAATAATGAAAACAAAGCTTTGTTTAGATGAATCAATTTCTAGACTAGAACAACTTGAAAATATGATAAATAATAAATGAGTAGATATATTAAATATAAAAATATGAAGAGTAGGTTGAGTGTATTCTGCTTATAAAATGAATAAATATTGTGAAAAAAATAATATTTGAACTTGGGTTTGATGATTATTAGAAACAGATATATGAAGAAGTTTTAATCTAGCTATTGCTTGAATGAAAAATTGTAAATATGTAAATGATATGTCAGCTTGGAATGAATTCTATATAGACTTTTTAGTAAAAGAGCCATATAAAATACAAAAATGAGAAATTAAAATAGATTTAAATTCAAAATGAATTTGATTTGAAATTGATGAAAAAAAATTAGAAAAATATACAATAAAAAAAATAACTATTAATTAATAATAAATGAAAAATATAGATACATTATTTATTTGTAAAGCTAATGTTTGAAGAAGTCAAATTGCAGAATGATTTTATAATACTTATTCACAAAATACAAAATCAATTAGTTTAGCATGAGTTGAGGCAAGAAAAGAAAAATATAATTGAAAGCCATCTACTAAAATTATTAGTTTAATGCAAAAAAAAGGAATTAATGTAAGTAATAAAACTATAAATTATATAAATGATTTTATTGATGAAGTATTATTTAAAGTTGATAAGATTGTATTTTTATATAAGCCAAATAGTAATGATGAAATTGATGATGAATGCAAAATAGGTTTAATTTCTCCTTATGATTATTTAAAATTAAATTTTAATTGAGAAATATTAATTTTTGATATTAAAGATCCATTTTGAAAGTCAAATAAATCAATAGAAAAAATAATTAACCAAATAGAAAAAATAGTTAAAGAACTTAATATATAATAAACTGATAATGAAAACAATACTTTTTAATAATATAGGATTTTCATCAGATATGTCTCTTTATACAATCAGGAAGATATTACTAAAATATCATACTAAACTATTGTCAGATAAGATAAGAGTATTTTCCTTGGTGTATAAAGATAGTAAAAATATCTGTGAGAAGCTATGAATAAAATTTGAAGGATATTTTTTGGCTATATGAGAAATGAATTATAAAAGTTTTCCAAAAATTATTCAAGAAAAATGATGATTTTTAAAATGAAGTGATATTTATAAAAATATTATAAAATGAAAAGAATCTATTATAGATGAACTTGAAAAAAATTGAATTAGTCAGTATCAATATGATTTAACATGAACTTGATATAAAATGTTAAGAAAGTTATTAAGCCAAGAAGAATTTTATAGAATATGAATTAGGTTTAATTATGAAGATGATAATAATGAAATTTTTGTAGTTAATTGAGCTTCATTTTGATTAAAATCTGTATTTGAAATGTTTTATAGAAAATTATGAAGAAAAGTTAGGACTATTTTTCCTGTACCTATGTTTATGCCAATATTACTTGCTTCAGATATATTCTTAGATTCAATTATTTTTGAAACAAAAGAAGAAAACAATTTTAAAATAACTAAAAAAGATATAGAAGATCTTTTAAAAAATAATAAACAAATAGATGTATTTTATTTATGTTTACTTAATAATCCAACTTCTATATCTTATACAAAGCAAGAAATTGAAGAATTGTTTACTATTTTATTTAGCTATAATAAAAATATACAGGTTATTATAGATTGAGTGTATATTTCATGATGAGATATAGAAGAAATACATTCTATATTTTGATTAATAAAAGAAAAATGATGGTTAGATAATATAATATTAGTTGATTGAGAGTGAAAAGCTAAAGCAAGAACCTGAAAAAGAAGTGGGTCAATTTATATAAAAAATAAAGAAAATTCCAATATACTTTCTAATGTAATAAGAAATTCAACTTGATGAATTTCATCTGATTTGATGATTGAGACAATATCAGTTCTTAAAGAATTAGATGATAATATATCTCAAATAATCTATAATGAAATAAGTATTAGAAGAGAATTTTTTTTAGATTATATTTTTGAAGATAAAAATATAAGTAAATTTTTAGAAGAAAGAGATAAACAATTTTGATTAAAAAAGTGATTCAAATGGAAATGATGATTGTATGTTTTTCTAAAATTAAAAGAGTTAGTAAGTTCTGAAGAATTTATTTTAAATACTTGAATTATTTGAACTCCAGGAGAAGTTTTTGGTTCAAAAAAATATACTAATTATATAAGGCTTTCATTTGGTTATGAAAATTTTAATATATAATATATAAAAATATGTGTGATGAAGTAAATATTTTATGATGATGAAAAATTTGAAGAACATTAGCTATTGAATTATCTAAAAAATACCCTAGGTTAAAAATAAATTTAATAATTAGAGATAAAAAAAAGTTTAAAAAAGATAAAATATATATTATCAAAAATATAAAAATACTAGATTATAATGATAATGTCAAAAATGATAAGGTTTGTTTTTATTGTATTTCAGTAAATGAAAAAGATATTATAAAAAAAGCAATATTAGAGTGAAAAAA
>CAZPIB010000026.1:9158-11597 GCA_964586815.1 uncultured Candidatus Peribacteria bacterium
ATAGTTTTAAAAGAAAATGTAAATATTTGATATAAATTGATAAAATTTATAAGTGATATAAAACCAAGTTATTTATTTATAATAACTAATCCTGTTGAGATAATTGCACATTTTTTTAAAAATAAATTAGATTGATTAAATGTTTATTGATTATGATTAGATATAGATAGGCAAAGAATAGAAATAGTTTTTGATTTATTTTTTAATATTAAATTAGAGGAAAAATTGTATATTTTATGAAATCATTCATTATTTCCTGTTCCAATTTTATCAAGATTATCAGTATTTAAAAAATTTAATAATATTACATTAGAATTAATATTAGAAAATATAAGTAAAAATAATCATTATAAATATTGAACTAATGAAGTAGATTTTTATAAAGAATTTTCTGAACATTTTAAAAGAACTTATAAAAATATTGGATTAAATGATATTATTCCAATAGAGTATATTTATGAAATAATATTTTTTTTTGTATTATTATTAGTCAAAATAGAGTTTAATAAAAATAATCCACCAGTTGAAAAACCTGTATTATCAATAGTTAATACATTTAATAAAATGATTAATAATAATGAACTATTATTATCTTATTATTCTGAGGATTGAATTTATACATGATGAGTTTTTAAAAAAGATTGACAGTTAAAAAGAGTAAAAATTAATACATCTACTATAGAAGAAAAATTAATAAAAAAAATAAGTTTGGAATTATATTGAAGTGTTATTAATCACTTATTTTAAAGTTATTTTTTTTACACACTTCGTTGCGCAGTCCCTTACTATTTAAATATTTTCCAAAACATCACAATATGTTTTTTACTTGCTATGACTTTTTTCCAAAAAGGTAGCAAATATAATACATATTGTGATGTTTTTAAATTAGAAAAAAATTAAGTATTTTAATAATTTATTCTTTTATTCCTTTATAACCAATTTCTTAATAAAATTTCATTCTTCTATATTAATTCAAAAAGGTTTTTCTTTCAAAATGTTAATACCATTTAAACATAAAATTTCAACTATTCATTTGTGAAAAACATTTGGAGTACAAATAATTCAAAAATCTATTTTATAAGTTCATAAATTATTTATAGAATATAATTGTAATAGTTTAAGTCATGTAGAGTATTTTTCTATTCATTTAAAATCAACATCATAAACATATATTTTATTAATAATATTTTCTTCTCTAAGTTTTATTAATTCACTGATATGTTCTTTTCACTGTCTTCAAATTCATATAACAATTATATTTTTCATATTTTAAATTATTTATTAATCTTTTGCATATAAGCATTATTAACTATATTTGTTATAAGTTCTTTATCTCATTTAAAAATTTCTATAAATTCTTCTTTAGTCATAGTTGTTCTAGAAAAAGATTCATCATTTGGAATAAAATCTAATGTTTCATCAACAAATGCAGTATAAAATAACATATAAGTTAATTTATCTGGCTCAGAACCAAAATAATCTGATTCAACTACAGTAGATAATTCAATATCTTTTAATGTAATATAAGCTTCTTCCATTGACTCTCTTTTTACAGTATCAATGATGCTTTTATCTGTTTTTTGAACATGACCTCATGGTATGTCATATCCTCTATCAATTTCTACAACAACTATTTTTCATTCTTTTGTAAAAGTAATTACTCATGTACTTGTAACCTTCTCCTCTGGAAATTCAAAATTTTTATCATAATATTTAAATGTGCAAGCCTTTTTTATATCTCTAGCTTCAAATTTATCTTTAGACATTTCTTTATTATTATATATTAAAATTTCTCATTTATCTCAGTTAGAAATAATCCTAACTTTATTTTCTAATATTTCATCATTTCAAAAATATGAAATATATTTAAAATTTTCTCTAATTTTTCAATAGTGTGGTAATAATTTAGGATCATGTGAGATATTAAACCCATCAAAAATATCAATTAAAATTGTAGGAAGATTATTTTCTAATCTATCCTTAATTAAAGGTGAAAACCACCTAATATTTTCATCCAATATGAAAATATTCTTTTCAGGATTTAAATAATTTTCTTCATTTATCATTTGAGGAAATCATTCATAATCAAATACACCATATACAAAATTAGTATTTTTAGAACTTTTATAAATATCATAAGAAATTTGTGATGGAATTTCTATTTAATGTTAAGTCTTTTTTCTTTAAAAAAGGCTTAATTTTTTTTAGAATTTTTTCACAAGATATTGATTCACTTTTATTTTCAATTTTTAGTTTTTTGTTTTCAAGTTCATTAAAAATATACGAAGATATTCAGAAAGATAGTTGAATTAAAGCAACTAAATTATCTGTTTTTTGAATCATCATTGTTCAAATCTTTTCAAAATTATATTCTTGTTTCAAAGTTTTGAAAATTCTGTCAATCTCCCATCTTTTTAAATATTTTAAAATATTTTTTTT
>CAZPIB010000027.1:0-11541 GCA_964586815.1 uncultured Candidatus Peribacteria bacterium
TCAGTAGCTTCTTCTTCAGTAGCTTCTTCTTCAATAATAGCTTCTTCAGTAGCTTCTTCTTCAATAATAGCTTCTTCAGTAGCCTCAGTAGTAGCCTCAGTAATAGCTTCTTCTTCAGAATATTGATTTCCACAAGAAACTAATAAAATAGATAAAACAGAAACAAATAATAATGCAATAAATTTTTTCATAATAGAAAAATTAATAATATAAAATATATAGTATACTTAATTTTTTCTTAAAATAATATTTTTTATTATAAGAATAAAAATATTATATTAATTTTTTATATAAATCAACAGTATATTTACATTTCATATTGACAAAAATATTATGTTATTTTTTATAAAGTAACTTGTTTTTTATTTAAAAATATATTATTATATATTTATAGTATTAATATATAATAAAAATAAATGGAATTTTGAGGTAGAATACAATCAGCATATAAGGCTTTTAGTGGCCCTAATCAAGAAGAACTTTTAAAAGATTCTCAAGATTTTAAAAGAAAAGTAAGTAATGAATCTCCTTTACAAGAATCAATTAAAAATTTATTAATAAAAGTAGAAAAGTCAAAATCAAGAGAAGAAAGATATATACTAGAAAAACAATTAAAGAAATTAGAAAAAATAAATACTTTATATAAAAAAAATTTAGAAGATTTTTTTACCAAAAATACTAGAAAAGAAATAATTTTACTATTAAAATGACTGGAGATTCAAATAAACTCAAAAGAAAATAATATTAAAGATGACTATATATCTTTAAGAAAAATAATAAGAGATGAAAAAAATAAGCTAGAAGATACTATAAATATAGTATGAAAAAATACTCTAAGAGATAGAATTGAGAGTAGTATAAATATTATTTGAGTACAAGAAAGTATAACTCCTAAAAAATATCAAGAATTTTTTGATTTAGCAACTACTACATATATTGATTTAATTGAAGACATAAGAAGTAAAGATACATTAACTAAATATCCTTGACAAGAAGACAAAAAAAATATTAAAATAAATGAAAAAGAATTGAGAAAGTTGGTACAAAATAAGTGATTATATTTAAATAAAAGTGAGCTACATACTTTTATCTCAAACTTACTTAAAAATATTAATGATAAACTTACTATAAATTTGGATTTTGATTTTACAATAAAGTTAAAGAAGTGAAATTATAGGGATCTAGTACTTATTAATTTAGAAAAAATAAATACTACAATTCATGTAGAAAAAGTAGATGAGGAAAAAGTGGAAGTATATGAGGAAAAAGTGGAAGAAAAGACAGATGAAGAAAAAGAAAAAAATAGAATTAAAAATATAATAAATTCTGAAGAATTTAAAAATAATATGGAAAAATACTCTTCAGAAATAAGAATGAAATATCTAACAAAATTAATTAGTAGTGAAGAATTTAAACCATACTTATGGGCTATTATAAATAAAATAGAATGAAAAACAGTTTATTTTCCAAATAATGAAAAAGTAATTTTAAGTAAAGACTTTATAGAGTTAAATTCTGAAAAAATACTTAAAAATTTAAAGGATTTATTTTTAATAATAGTAGAAATAGAATCTGATTGAAACCCAAAAATACAAAATCAAATAAGTAGTGCACAATGATTATGACAATGGTTAACTAAAAATGGTAGAAAAGATACTGAATATATGTACGATTTTAAATGGCATTCTGAACAAATAAAGTGAAGGCAATATACAAAAAAAAGAAAAATTTTATTAACAAGTTCATTTGAAACTGCTCTAAAAAGAATTAAAAATCATTATTCTGATGAATTATTAATAAATCTAGATTTTATTCCAAAAAACTTTGATAAACCCATAAATTTAAGACCTATTGATTTAACAGCAAAACAACAACTAAAAATATTAATTTTAGACTTATGAGCCAATCAAAGAGAAACAAATAATAATAAAACAATAAGGACATATTTTTCAACAGCTGTACTATGAAATAAATGGGCTATTAAAGAAATGTATAAAATATTCCACCATACTAATCCTGATAAAGAAACACTTGAAAGAATAAATAAGGTTTTTTCTAAATATGATCTATATCAGTTATAAGAATTATTTTATTAAATCATCAAAATCATCTTCTATTCCATCTTCTAAATATTTATGAATTGCATTTCTAGTTGTAAGTAAAGCTAAAACTGCAGCTTTTTTTCTTCTATGCGAAATCTTATCTCAAAGAGATTCTTCTATAAAATCATAATCCCAATTCAAAATAGTTTCTAACTTTTCTCAAATACTTAATTCACCTAAAAGTCATGCTAAAGCTGTTGTAATAATAGCAGTATCTCCCATAAAAGACCAGTTTTTAATTACCTCATCTTTTATTTTTAAGTATATCGTAAGTGAATCTCCACAAGTCTCATTATCCTCATAATATTGAACTGTAGCATCTTCCATTTCAAACTTATTAAATGGATTTTTAAAGTAGTGCGTTATAGTTTCTGAATACATTTGTTTTATTTTTTTATTTTTTTAAAAATATCTTCTAAAAGTTTTGTATAAAATTCTTTATCATATTTTTCTAAATCTTTATATAAACTTCTTATTTTTGCTTCTATCATAATATTTACAGCACTCTGTTTATCTACTCATCTACTTCTTATATAAAATAATTTTTCATCACTTATTTTTTCCATTTTACAAGAATGGCTTGCTTCAACATCATTGGTAGCTACAAACAAAGTAGGAATTCATGATATTTTTCAAGTGCTTCAAAGAAAAATATTTTCTTCATCTAAGTTTCATTTTACTGATCTTAACTGCTCATTTATTTTTAAAATTCAATCTAATTCAATTTCTCAATTTTTTCCAGCAAAAGATAAAAGATCTAAATTAATTTCTGTATTATCAGCATCCAATTCTCAAGTAATTTGAGATTGTATTTTATTTTGTTTAGAAAAAATTAAACTTTTTACACTTACTTTTGAGTATTCTTTTTCCAGAATAAAATGTTTATTATGAATTCAATCCTCAGAAAAAAAACTAAAATAATTTAGATTAGAATTTTTTCAAATTTTAATCTTTATTTTTTCTTTTGATTCTAAATCATCATAAATAGCAACCTTAAGATTATCTAAAATTTTTACTTTTTTTCATTTTAAATCTAACTCAGAAAATTTATAAAATCCATTTTTAGTTATTTCTATCATTTTTTATTATTATTTTTAAATTCATCATTCCATTTCCATAGCAATTAAGACATTCATTTCACTAGCATATTCAAGTGGAAGTTCTTTCATTATAGGACTAATGAAACCATTTACTATCATTGTTTTTGCCTCATCTTCACTTATTCACCTTGATTGAAGATAAAATAAATCATCAGGATTAATTTTACCTGCACTTGCTTCATGAGCTATAATAGCTGAAGCATTTGAAACTTTTATATTTGGAATTGCATTACTTATTGAATTTAAGTCAATTAATAATCAATCACAATCTACTTTTGAGACTGCATTTTTAGCAGTTTTTCTTATATCAACTAAACCTCTGTATGTATTTATTCAATTTCCTTTTGAAATAGATTTTGAAATAATATTAGAACTTGTATTTTTTCAAATATGGATAACTTTTGCTCAAGTATCTTGGTTTTGTCAATTAGAAGCAAGAGCTATTCATAAATGATCAGCTTTTGAATTATCTCAAAGTAAGATTGAACAAGGATAAAGCATAGTAGTATTACTTCAAAGATTTCCTCAAACCCATTCCATATATCAATTTTCTTGAATAATTGATCTTTTTGTGTTTAAATTATAAGTATCTAAACTCCAGTTTTCTACAGAAGAATATCTCATATGAGCATTTTTTCAAACAAATATTTCTACTCAACCAGCATGAAGAGAATTTTCATCATACTTTGGAGCACTACATCATTCAATATAATGAGCATCAGCATCATCTTCAATGATAATAATTGTATGTTCAAATTGTCCTCAATTTTTTTTATTCATTCTAAAATATGATTGAAGAGGCTCATCTATTTTTACTCATTTTGGAACATACATAAATGTCCCTCAACTCCAAACAGCATAATGCAAAGCTGCAAATTTATGATCATTTAATGGAATTGATTTTGAAAAATATTTTTTAAGTAATTCTGGATATTTATTTACAGCAATAGAAGTATCATCAAAAATTACTCATTTTTCAACCAATTCTTGCTTTAAATTATGATATACTACTTCACTGTCATATTGAGCTCAAACTCAAGCTAAACTTGCTTTTTCAGCCTCTGGAATCCCTAATCTATCAAAAGTATTTTTTATCTTTTCTGGAACATCATCCCAAGATTTTTTAGCTCAAGCTCATTCCGGTCTAGCATGATAATAAATCTCATTTAAATCTAATTTTTCAAGACTTGGTCCCCATTTAGGCAAAGACATTTTATAAAAAATTTTTAAAGCTTTTAATCTCAATTCAAGCATCCACTCTGGTTCATTATTTGCTTGCGAAATTTGTCTAACAATTTCTTCATTTATTCATTTAATTACTTTATTTGAATAAGAAATATTTGAATCACTAAATTCCCATGAATCTGGAGTAGATTTTTTATTTTTTTCTGACATAATTATTATTTATTATTTTTGTAATTTTTTAAAACCATCTTCACTAATTTGTTTGGCTAAAGATCTTGTTCATTTTTTAATTATTTTTCAATTTTTCATAACATAGACTTCATCTATATCTATGTATTCTAATATTTTAAAATAATGAGTAATTATTATCAAACTATTTTTTTCACTACTTAATCACTTTAATAGCCCTGCAACTGTCCTAAAAGTATCTAAGTCAAGCCCTGAATCTATTTCATCTAAAATAATATATTTTGGTCAAATAAGGTTCATTTGTAAAATTTCTATTTTTCTTTTTTCTCAACCTGAAAAACCTACATTTAAATCTCTATCTAAAAAACTTTCATCAATACTTAGTTCTAATAAATATTTTTTTATAAATCTTTTAAATACAAAAGGTGAAAGTTCTTTTATTTCTGGTTTTATATTTTTTAAATTAATATTATATATTGTTCTTAAATACTCACTTAATTTAATTCCTGATATTTCTGGAACATTTTGAAAAGAAAGAAAAAGTCATCTCCTACTTCTTTCTTCTGGATTTAATTTTAATAGATTTTCTCAATCTATTTTAATTGTTCAACTATTAACTATATATTTTGGACTTCACATTAAAACAGAACTTAAAGTAGATTTTCAACTTCAATTAGTTCCAAGTAAACAATAATTTTTTCCAACTTCAAAATTAAGACTAATTCATTTTAAGATTTCTTTTTCTCATACACTTACTTTTAAATTTTTTATTTTAATCATTTTTTATATTTATATATTAATTATAATTAATTTACTAAATTAATAAAAATCAAATTTTTTTAGAAAAATTTGATTTTATCAGCATTTGGATGATCTTTTAGTTTTTCAAGAGTCTTAGCTTCTATTTGTCTAATTCTTTCTCTTGTTACTCAAAATTCTTTTCAAACTTCTTCAAGAGTATGAATATCACCTCAATCTAAACCAAATCTCATTATAATAATTTTTCTCTCTCTAGGAGAAAGAAAATCAAGCATTTCATATAAATTCTCTTTAAGTAGATTCATATTTGTTTGCTCATCAGGAGAAACATTTTTATCATCTTCTATAAAATCTCAAAGACTTGTGTCTTCTTCAGAACCTACTGGGGAATCAAGTGATAAAATATCTTGAGAAATTCTCATTATTTGCCTTACTTTTTTCAAATCCATATCAAGCTCTGTAGCAAGTTCTTCTAAAAGTGGCTCACGAGTAAGCTCTTGAGTTAATCTTCTATATGTATGTTTAAATTTATTTATTGTTTCAATCATATGAACTGGAACCCTTATAGTTCTAGCTTGATCAGCAATAGATCTTGTTACTCATTGGCGAATCCACCAAGTTGCATAAGTAGAAAATTTAAATCATTTTTCATAATCAAATTTATCTACAGCTCTAAATAATCCAACATTTCATTCCTGGATGAGGTCAAGTAATCCAAGTCCTCTACCCATATATTTTTTTGCAATAGAGACTACAAGTCTAAGGTTTGCAGCTGCTAGAGATTTTCTTGCTTCTTGATCTCAAGCTTTAATTCTTTTTCAAAGATCTAATTCTTGTTCTCAAGTCAAAAGTTCCACCCTACCTATTTCATTAAGATACATTCTAATAGAATCATCACTTATTTCTGTAAGTGAAATAGCTTCTTTTTTATTTTTTTTATTTTTTTTATCTGAATCAAATAAGTGAGATTTTTCTAAATTATCAACTATATCAATTTTTAATTGAAGAAATCTTATATAAACTTCATCAAGTAAATCTAAATCTTCCTCAGCATTTGGAAGAGCAACCATAACTTCATCTTGAGTAACTCTTCCTTCTTTTTTACCTTTTTTCATTAATTCTTGAATTTCTTCTGACATACCTTCAAGTATTTCAGCAGGAACTTTATTATCAATAAATTTTTGTAATCATTTACCTTCTTTTGTCTTCACTTCTATCTTTTAGCATTTTATCTCATTTTCTATCTTTTCAAGTAGATCAAACAACTGAGTCTTCTTTTATATTTTCTTCTGTTATTTCTCATATTAATAATTCATCTAGATTTACTTCTTCTACTAAATTAGAATCATCATTTTTTTTTGATTTTACCATTATTTTTTTTTAAAAATAAATTACTATACTTTCATTATATCTTCATTTTTTTTCTTTAAGTGTTCTTCAATAGATTTATTAGCTTCATCAATTATTATTTGTAATTTTTTTTCTAAATCTTTTATTTCATCTTCTGATATTTCTTTATTTTCTTCAGATTTTTTAATAAATCTTAGATTGTCTTGTCTTGCATTTCTTACTCAAATTTTTGCTTCTTCAGCCATTTTTTTTGCAATTTTTGTAAGCTCAATTCTTCTTTGTTCTGTTAAAGAAGGAATTTTTATAATAATATTATCTGAAGTAGTTTGGGGATTTAAGCCTAATCCAGAATCAGAAATTGATTTTGCAATTGCTCATAAAACAGTTTTATCATATGGTTTAATATTTAAAGTTTGAGCATCTAAACAAGAAACTCAAGCCATATTTTTTAAAACAGTTGGAGTTCAATATTGCTCAACTATAATATCTTCAACTAATTTAGGATTTGCTCTTCATAATTGTAATTTTGAAAATTCTAAATCCAAATGATTTATAGCTTTTTTTACTCAATCTTTTACTTTTTCTAACATATTTATTTTATTATCTTTAAAATCAGCCATATTATATAAAAATAGTCTTTTTTGTAAAGTAATTTACTTGCAATTAGATATAATTCATATATTATTTATTTAATTTAAAATAAATTAGATTTTTTATCATAAATATATGAGTCAAAATATAATATGTCCATCTTGTAAAATAACTATTGATTTAAATAAGTTATCTCAAGAAAAATATAAACAAACTCTTGAAAAAGAATTTGAAAAAGAAAGAGAACAAATGAGAAAAAAAGCAATAGAGTTTGCTAAAAATGAGGCTAAGAAACAGGCAAAAAAAGATTCTATAGAAATGGAAGATCTAAAAAATAGATTAAAAGAACAAGAAAAACAAGCTCTAGAATTTCAAAAACAAGAACTTGAGCTTAGAAAAAAATCTAGAGAGTTAGAAGAAAAATCAAAAAATGCAGAAATTGAACTAAATAGAAAACTTGATGAACAAAAAAAGAAATTAGAAAAGCAAATTTTTAATGAATTACATGAAAAATCAAAAAAAGATTTTGATGAAAAATTAGAAAAAATACAAGAAGAAAATAGAAAAAAAGAAAAAGAATTACTGAAACAGCAAGAACAAATGAAAAAAGCTCTTGATGAAGCTAAAAGAAAAGCAGAACAAGGAAGTCAGCAAATTCAATGAGACATTCAAGAAGATGATATTAGAGATGCTTTAAAATCAGCTTTTCCAATTGATGAAATATCAGATATTTCAACTTGAGTAAAATGAGCAGATTTAATTCAAACGGTAAAAAATAATATAGGACAAAATGCTTGAATAATTGTATGGGAATCTAAAAATACACAAAATTGGACACAAAATTGGATAATGAAATTAAAAGATGATAAAATAAAAGTTAAATGAAGTATTGCAATTTTAGTAACAACAGTATTGCCAAAAGAAATACAAAATTTCTGAATGTTAGACAATGTTATGGTTTGTCTTCCAAAATACATAATTCCAGTTGCTTCAATGCTTAGAGATAAACTGATTACTGTTTCTAAGACTGAAAAATCTTTAGAATGAAAAGATATAAAAATGGAAATGCTTTACAAATATTTATCTAGTGAAGAATTTTCTAGTAAAATTTCTATGATGGTTGATGTATTTTCACAACTTAAAATTTGAATTGATTCTGAACGTAGAGCTATGGAAAAAAATTGGAAAAAAAGAGAAAAAGATTTAGAAAGAGCAACTTATGCAATTACTTGAGTTTATTGAGAGCTTGAAAGTCTTATGGGTCAAAGTTTAGTTTGAAGTGAAAAATTAGAACTTTGAACATGAAATAATTAAAAATTATAATATATAATTATAGATATAAATGGAATACTCTAGAGAGAGCACTGATAGAATAAAAAAAATTCAAGAACTAAAAGATGCCTGAATAATACCTTATGCTGATAGATTTGAAAATAAGCAGGATATTGCAAATATTATAAATATTTCAGAAACTAAAGCTCAGTGAGAGTATTTAAGAAATTTAGAAAATCTTATGGCTGGAGGTTGTATTTGAGAATTCAAAACTGCTGGTAGATTAACTAACTATAGAAGTTTTGGTAAACTTTCTTTTGGGAAAATTCTTGACCATTCTTCTGAAATTCAAGTATGTTTTGTAAAAGATTTGGTTGAATTTAATACATGAAGAAAAATTATTGGAAAAACTGAAGTAATAGAAATTGATAAAATTGAAAGAAATCCTTTTAAAATTATTGATAAATTAATAGATCTTTGAGATTATATTTGAATAATTTGAGATTTATTTTTAACTAAACATTGAGAATTAACACTTTTTGTAAAACAATTTCAAATTCTGTCAAAAGCAGTAAGACCACTTCCAGAAAAATTTCACTGAGTTAATGATAAAGAAACTATTTATAGACAAAGATATCTTGATTTAATCACTAATCAAGAATCTTATAATAGAATGCTTTTTAGAAGTAATTTTATAAAAACTCTTAGAGATTTTTATATTAAAAATGATTTTATAGAAATTACTACTCCTATTTTATGAACTTCTGCATCAGGAGCAGCAGCACAACCTTTTACAACAAAACATAATGATTTTGGTTCAGATGTAGTTCTTAGGATTGCTCCAGAAATTGGACTTAAAATGGCAACTGTTTGAAGATTTGAAAGAGTATTTGAATTTGGTCCAAATTTCAGAAATGAATGAAGTGATCCTTCTCATATGCAAGAATTTAATGTAGTTGAACATTATGCTGCTTGGTGGAATTTTGAAGATAATATTAACTTTACAGAAAAAATGTTTGATTATATTTTTGATGAGCTAAAATTAGATAGGAAAGTAGCTGTAAAAGATAAGTATTGAGTAGAAAAAATAGCAGATTTTACAACTCCTTTTGAAAAAATTGATTATATAAAATGAGTAAATAAAGCAAGTGGATTAAATATATTAGATTATAAAATTTGAGATGAAAAAAAATTAATTTCAGATATCAAATCTAAATGAATAGAGTTTGAAGCAATGGATAAAATGGCTGTTCCAACTTTGATAGATTATCTTTACAAAAAGGTTTTAAGACCAAGTATTGTAGGGCCTGCATTTATTTATAATTACCCAAAAGCACTTCAACCACTTGCTAGACAAAATGATGAAAATCCAGAAATAGCTGAACAATTTCAATTAGTTATTAATGGTTGGGAAGTGAATAAAGCATATTCAGAACTAGTTGATCCAAAAATCCAAGTAGAAAATTTTAATGCTCAATCAGGTGCAATAGAGCTTTGAGATGAAGAAGCAACTCAGTGAGATGATGATTTTATTCTTGCTATGGAATATGCAATGCCTCCTCAATCAGGTTTTGGTATGTGATTTGATAGAATTATTTCACTTTTAACAGGACAAGAAAATCTTAGAGATGTCATATTGTTTCCTTTAATGAAATCAGAAAAGAAAAAATCAGAAAAAGAAATAAAAACTGAAAAATGGAATAATTTAATAAAAGCAGTAGAGGAATTTGGTTCGCAAACCGCTATAAATAAACTTAATAAAATGTATCAAAAATAAAAAAGATATTAATTAATATCTTTTTTATAATTAAACTAAATCATAATAATTTCTCCCCACTCTTTTTATAATATTTCTATTTTGAAGATTCATATAAACAGTTGTTTTTTTTACTTCTCTAACTTTTAAAACAGATTTTATTATATCTTCTGTAGACATAGCTTCCCCTCTTTTTTTAAGAATATCAGATATAACATCTATAACAGATCAAGACTTAAAACCCCATTCTTTAAGGGCATATAAACCTCTACCAATTAATACAAATTCCTCATTTCTTATTAATTCATTATGAATAGTATTTACCTTTACACTTTCACCTAAGTATTCAGTAATTTTATTTGAAATATCTATAAAATGCATAGGAATTTTCTCCTTTTTCATTATATAAATTGATTTATCTTTCAAAGTTTTTGGATTAAGAATTTTCCATTTTTCTAAACCTATTAAATTATCCTCTCAAGTAACAATGTCATCATATATATCTAAAACACTATTTATTAAAGTAATATTTACTTTCTCAGTTAAATTATTTTTAACTTGTTCATAAAGAGAAATTTTTAACATTACATCTTTTTTCTTTTTTAAGATTTTAATTGACTCTTTATGAATAGTTGAAACTAATTGCTTATTAATTAATCAGTTATAAAAATATACTTTAGTATTTAATTTTGGTTTTGATTTTAAAAGTTTTTCATCAGCTTGAATAATTGTCTCAATAATATTTGAATTTATTTTTGAATCTAAATTCAAGCTTTTTATTAGTTCATTTAATAATCTAATTTTTCAAATTAATCCTCCATTTAAATCAATAAATTCTCTAGCTTTTTCTTGAATTATAACTAAGGGAGTATTTTGAATTATTCTTCACAATTTTTTAATTCATGAATCCTCTATTTGTCTAACTCTTTCTCTAGTTATAGAAGGAGAAAAATCATTTCAAATGCTCTGTAGAGTTAATCTTTGTCCTTTTAGTCAAATTCTATTTATAAGAACATTTTGTTCTTTTTCAGATAAATTGTTTAGTATACCTGAAAACTCTGTTTCTATTACATTTTTATCTAACATTATTGAATTCATAATATTTTTTTATTTATATTTAAATATATATTTATATATTAAATATAGTTACCATACCTTAAAAGTCAAATTTAAAATTTATGGATAGCAAGTAAAATACATATTGTGATGCTCCTTAAAAAAACTGATGTGGTTTTGG